>NZ_JAKSDZ010000006.1 GCF_023509475.1 Aestuariirhabdus haliotis
GAATTATTATCCATCTGCGCAGTGCACCCGAAGGGCGTTCTGGGGGCGCGCTTTCTTTGCTTCGTTTCTTTATCGCGAATAAAGAAATGAAGTCGTCTGCGGGGCGAAACCCGCGGAGCTTCATCAAGGAATACTGGGCCAAAAACGGACTTTATAAGAGAATAAGGGCTCAGAACCCTTATCCAGCTCTCTCTGGTCCATAACATCGAAAAGCTAATGAATTACGGAGCGATAGTTTAGTCGCAGAGCTATCCGCAGAAGCGCCGAGATCTCTTTGTATAAGAGATGATTATGTTGAATGGATTTGGTTAAATAACCGACATCGAAAACAAAGGAATGCAGGCTTTGGATAACAATTTGGCGGTTTTCGTTTTTCTACAGCCTCGTTATGAATTTCCGAGCTGTGAATCCACATCCATTTGTTTATGTAAGATACGAACTATTTGAATGGATTTATTGGAGAGTTCCCGGTAGAAAATAATGTGACTTCCTTGTGGAAACTTGCGATAGCCAGCTTTAATGTAGTTACAGTCTTTACCGGCTGAAGGAGTTTCTGAAAGCATATGAAAGGAATCATCAAACTGCTTTATGTAAATTGTTCGTTGTTTGTAACCCCAGTGCTGTTCACTGAATTTAGCTATCGCTTTCAAGTCATTCTTTGCAGAGTTGGTGAGGGTAAATGAACTCATTTATTACCATCTTCATCCATTTCGGAAATAAAGCTCTCAAGGCTGTAATCAGAGACGCCACTATTTTCGCCATCGACCAGCATTTGCCGAAGGGCTTCAAGTTTACCCTCGCTGTCTTCAAGAAGCCTCAATCCTGCCCTAACCACTTCACTGGCAGAGCCGTAGCGGCCGCTTTCGAGTTGGCGTGTAATAAAGCCATCAAAATGTGTTCCAAGCGTCATGCTGGTGTTCTTGGCCATAACGAATCTCCCGAGTACCTAAATATACCTAATACTGGTATAAAAATCATAACAAGTCAATGCACTGGAGCCACAAAGCTGTGTTTTGCAATTTATGCACTACGCTGCCGCTTGGTTAACATAAATTACAACTCCGCTTTATGTCCCAGTGATTGAAGCGTTATCGCGCAATGAAACCAGACTGATTCGCTTCGTTACAGCTACCGGTTATTCACGCTTTATAACTCATAAACTTACTCTTCAAATGGAGATTCGATATGAATATATCTGAAAAGTTTTGGGATAAAAAAGCAGAAAGCTATGCAAAGAGCCCTATTTCTGACGAAGAGACCTATAAGAGAAAACTCACCGAAACGCAAAGTTTGTTGAATCCCACAATGCGTCTTTTGGAGTTCGGCTGCGGAACAGGCACTACCGCAATCCATCATGCTCCGCATGTACTGCACATTGATGCGATTGATATCTCTGAAAACATGCTGGATATCGCTCGTGAGAAAGCCAGCAACGCAAACATTGAGAATATTACCTTCACTCACTCAACCCTGACAGAATTTAACGCAGACACAGCCAGCCTGGACGCTGTTTTGGGTTTAAATATTCTCCACTTGCTACCAGAAAGGCAGTCTATCCTCACTGAAGTGGCTAGAATTCTAAAGCCTGGAGGTATTTTTGTTAGTAGTACGGTTTGCTTGGGCGATTCGCTGTTCCGCTTTATAAAACCTATTGTCCCTCTTGGAAAGCTTCTGGGAATAATGCCTGATGTGTATGTACTGAGAAAATCTGAACTGGTGAGCGAAGTCCAAAACGCTGGGTTTGCGATTGAACGCCAGTGGTATCATGGCATGAAAGGTATGGTTGTTTTTATGATTGCTCGGAAATTATAAAGCTAAAATTAAAAGGCCATAAAGACTCGAGCCACTTTTCTCTACTCCTCCTCTCGCGACCAGCGACGTATATGGGCAATCTCTTCCTCATCGATCCCCAGCCCCTGCAAAAAGTCCTGATGGGCCTGCGGGGCCTGCTGCTCAAAGGAAACATGCCATTGCCGCATATCCTCTTCTGACATACCGGAGGCTGCCAGTACCGAGACCCAGCCGGCCTTGTCGAGGGAGCGGCAGTCCTGCAGGCGGGAGCGGTCCTGTAACAGGTTTACCAGCAGCCTTTGTTGTTCCCGCAGGGCGTGAATCTCCCGGTTAATGGTCAACAAACGTTGATCCAGCAAACTGTTGGTTCCGGTCGCATCCGCATTGAGCAAGGCGGCAATCTTTTCCAGTTCGATACCTGCCTCGCGATACTGTTGAATCGCCGCCATGCGCTGCTGGTCCGCCTGAGAATACAGCCGGTAATTGGCCGCAGAGCGCAGCGATGGCGACAACAGACCGATACGGTCGTAGTACAGCAACGTACTTCGGGACAGGCCGAAGCGTTTCGCCATAGCTCCCACGGTAATTGCTGCGCTCTCTGACATTCGGCTTATCCTTTTCGGGAGTCTCTGGACCATTGACGTATGCGAGCCACTTCATCGCTTGATTCACCCAACCAGCGCAGAAAGCTCTCGTGCCCTTCGGGATGACGCTGCTCAAACAGCTGATGCCACTGTTGCATCATGGCCTCGGTCAAACCGGTGTCGGCAAACAGCTCGCTCCACTGCTGTTTGTTGATCGCACCAGTCATGGGCGTCGTGGTGTTGTTCGGTGTATTCGTCATGTTCTTACCCTCTGTGTTGATCGAGAGGCCAGTGTGAACTATGAAGCTATAGTCAGGTCAACACTGGTCAGAGCAACGACAGCCCGATCAGCTACCGCTGGTTCATCGACTCGATAACCTGGTCAACACTCGCACAAGGCGATCAGCCGGCCTGGGCTTCACTTTCAAAGTCGGCCTCACCCAGTTGGGCCAACGCCGCCATCATACCGGGGTAATGACGCTGGTACTCCTGGAACATCCGTTCAAAGGGCAGATCAGCGAAGTGGCCATGTTCCGTGACATATTCCATATGGCGTTGGCCGCTTTGATCAAATTCATGAAATACCGAATCACTCAAACCATCGAACTCCAGAGGCTTGACCCCGGTTTTTTCGCACAGTGACAAATTAAAGGCCGGTGTCGCCTTGACCCACTGCCCTTCAATAAAGAGCTCGGTGTAACCATGCCAGGCAAACAGGTCGGTGCCCATCGCCTGGCGCAAACGTTCGGACGTTAAATGATTGCGCACATCGGCAAACCCCAGACGGGCCGGAATGTCCGCCGCCCTGGCCAGGGCCGCCAATAACACCGCTTTGCTGACACAGTAACCATGACCACTGGCCAAAATGGCACTGGCACGGGAACTCTCCAGGGTGGTACCAATGCGATAAGGATCATAGCGAATGGCATCACGTACGCTGTAATAGAGAGCGATAGCCTGCTGACGTTGGCCTGTATGGCCTGCAATCAGCTGCTGGCTATGGCGGACAATTTCGGGGTGGGTACTATCAATAACCGCTGTTGGGGCCAGGTACAGACTGTGATCCGGGTCGGCACCCTGGGTAGGTGTTGTAGTGGAAGCCATCATCGCCTCGATTTGCTGTGAAGGTGGTTTGGGTAGAGGTTGTCGCAGACAGGGTCTCAGCTTCCATCAACAGCCGCAGAACTTCAATGGCCAATAGATTCATCGTGAATGACACTTACCCACATTGAAATAGTACACCCTGTAGTGTATTTGGCGATCTCTGTTGGTCGCTGAGATGCTGTCAGCAAAGGCACAGGATTGGGAGAAACAGGCAGGCTGTGAACAGGAGAAAAAAAGGGGCGGCAAATAGTGAATCCTTTCACTCAATCATCGAAATGCCGTGCCGCCCCTGCAGAAACCTGACTGTCCAGGGAAGCTCTTGCACTGCAAAAGCGGGGCCGAATTACCTTAATTGCTTATTTTTGAATGAGTTACACCGTATTAAGAGTTCCCACGAAGAGATCTATGTCAAACAATCTGACACTCGATTGGTGAGCCATCGGGCACCTCTATATACTGAGCCGATTGCCCTGCTCCGGTCTAAAATAACGGGGCTGGGAACCTGATCAAGCAAGGAAGACACACTACATGAGTCTGGCTAGCAAGGTAATTCTGGGTCTGATAATTGGCGTCAGCTGCGGCTTATTCTGGGGCGAACTTACCGCGCCACTGGAAATCATCGGGGATATTTTCCTGATGCTGCTGCAGATGACTGTCTTGCCCTATATTCTCACGTCGGTCATGTTGGGCGTGGGGTCTCTGAAGCGTCATGAGATCCTCCCGATCGCAAAATACGGTGGCCTGGCACTGCTTCTAATGTGGTCAACCGCCGCCATACTGCTACTGCAAACAGCCTGGTCACTGCCCCACCGGGTAACTGCCAGCTTTTTCAGCTTATCCTGGATTCATCCCCCGCAAGAGTCTTTGGCATTAAGCCATTTTATACCGGCCAACCCGTTCCTTGCCCTGTCCGAACGCTCGGTGCCGGCCATAGTATTGTTCAGTGTGGCTATGGGTATCACCATCATCGGAATGCAACGCAAAGAGAAGATACTGGAGGGCCTGACCACCGCAAGAGACATGATCTCTTCCCTTTCCTCACTGGTGATTCGCTTTACCCCTTTCGGTGTCTTCGCTATCAGCGCCGCTGCTTCCGGCACCATGGAACTGGAGCAACTCAAGGGCATCTACGTGTTTGTCACGCTGTTATCTGTGATGTCACTGTTTCTCACCTTTTGGGCATTCCCTCACCTGATACGCAACATTACTCCCTTCCGTTACCGGGAAATCATCGCCACCAGCCGGGATGCTCTGGTAACCGCTTTTGCCACCGGCAACCTGTTCGTTGTATTGCCTATTTTAAGCCGGCGCAGCCGAGTGTTGTTGCTTAAACATCGGCCGGCTAACAAAAGCAGCGTATCCATTGTTGATGTGATCGTACCCATCAGTTACAGCTTACCGACGGCGGGTAAAATGCTGGGCTTTCTGTTTATTCTGTTCGCCGGTTGGTTCAGTGGCAAAGAGCTTTCCCCGGCGGATTTCCCCGTACTGCTGTTGATGGGACTCACCTCCTTTTTCAGCCCCATGATCGTCTCCATTCCCGAGATGCTGAATCACTTCAATATCAACCCGGAGATTTTCAAGCTCTACCTGTTGACCGACCAGATCCTGTTTAATCGTTTTGCCGCACTCACCGGTGCCATGTTTATTTTGGGTGTCGCCCTAATCGTCGGAGCCGGGGCTACACGCATGTTAAAGGTCAAATGGCGACGTATCAGTTTCGCCTTTGCCATTACCGTTGCCTGGACAACCGCCATCGTGCTCTCTCTGCATGCAGTCTTTGCCGGCATCGATTACCACTACAACGGCTACCAACTTTTTATCGAGCGGGGGGCCATGGAACCTCCGGTCAAACACAGTCTGCTGGAATCGGTACCCAACACCATTGTGAAAGCACCTCTGGTTACTTCCAAACCGGTACTCAAACGTATTCGCGAGAGAGGCTTCTTGCGTGTGGGTTATTATCGCGATTGGTTGCCCTACGCTTTCCATAATGTCGATGGCGAACTGGTCGGGTATGACATCGAAATATTTAACAAACTGGCCGCCGATCTGGGCGTGGAGATCGAGTTTGTTCGTATCTATCGCAACGAAACTGCGCCATTGCTGAACAATGGCTATCTGGACATTGCTTCCGGCGTGGTTTCCAGCCCCAAACACCTGTTGCAATACACCCTGTCGTCCGAATACGGCCGCGAATTGATGTCCCTGATCGTACCGGATAACAAACGTCGTCAATATCGCCGCTGGGAAGATATGCGGCAACAGGAGAAACTGATCATTGGTGTCCCCGATGGTTTTGTCGATGCCGTGGATTTGTCCGATTTACTGCCGAATGCCACCTTGTGGGAAATCGCTTCGCCCCGAACCTTCTTCCGGGACAGCGAAGAGATGGCGCAATACGATGCCCTGCTTTTTGTCGCAACGGCGGCTTCGGGCTGGGGCATGATCAACCCCGAGTACAGCATTGCCATTCCCCAGCCCGAGCAGCTGTTCGTGCCCCTGGCCTTTCCGCTGGCACGCAGCGACCTGGAGTTTGAACGCTACGTGCGCAAATGGCTGGAGCTCCGGAAGCTGGATGGCACGTTGGATCGTTATTTTGATTACTGGATCAAAGGCGAGCTGGGCACACCAAAGGCACCACGCTGGTCTCTGTGGCAAAGCCTGACCGCACCCGACACCCAAGCGGCACAATAACCAGCACGGGTACCAGAACGCTGCCAGCTATTGTCCGACCTAAAACAAAAAAGCCCTCCTGAATTGCTCAGAAGGGCCTCAACCTGACAGAAAATCGGGTCAGCTTTTATTCAAAGCGCTTGCCGCTGGCGGCCATCTCCTGCAACAAGGCGGGAGGCTCAAAACGCTCCCCGTATTGTTCAGCCAGATAATGGGCGCGGTCCACGAAGGATGTCAGCCCGTACTGATTGATAAATTGCAGTGCACCGCCACTCCAGGCCGCAAAACCGATACCGAAAATACTACCGATATTGGCATCCGCCACCGAGCGCAACACATTTTCCTCCAGACAGCGTACGGTTTCGATGGCCTGAATAAACAGCATTCGGTCCCGCACATCCTGCTTGGAAATTTGCAGATCCGATCGCACAAACTGCTCACGAAGCCCAGACCAAAGATGCTTTTTCCCTTGTGAGGGATAGTCATAAAAACCACCACCAGCAGCACGACCCTGGCGATCGAGATCCTCCACCATGGCGTCGATCACGGCATTGGCAGGATGATTCGGAATCGTCGCGCCTTCGGCTGCCAGATCGGCTTCGGTCTGTTTGCGAATATGCTTCATCAGACTCATGCTAACTTCGTCGGAGATCGCCAGCGGCCCCACCGGCATACCGGCCTTGAGCGCTTCTTTCTCGATCAGCGCCGGCTCGACGCCCTCACCCAGCATGGCAATACCTTCATTGGTGAAGGTACCAAATACACGAGAGGTGAAAAACCCTCGACTGTCGTTAACCACAATGGGTGTCTTGCGAATCTGCAAAACAAAATCAAACGCCCGAGCCAGGGCTTCATCGCTGGTTTGCTTGCCGCAGATAATCTCCACCAGGGGCATTTTGTCCACCGGCGAAAAGAAGTGCAGGCCGATAAAACGATCCGGATTCTGCACCGCTTCGGCCAAACCTGTGATCGGCAAAGTCGAGGTATTGGATGCCACCAATGTGTTATCGCCGCAAATGGCTTCGGCCTCGGCGGTTACCCTGGCTTTCAGTCCCCGATCCTCAAATACGGCTTCGATAATCAGGTCACAATCGGCAAAGGCTTCGCTGTTGTCAGTGGCCTGAATGCGGGCCAGTATCCCGGCCTTTTTCTCTTCCGTCATACGACCACGGGATACACGCTTGGCCAGCAGCTGCTCGCTGTAGGATTTGCCCTTTTCGGCGCTTTCCATAGAGATATCTTTGAGCACCACATCAATTCCGCTGATAGCGGCTTGGTAGGCGATACCCGCTCCCATCATTCCGGCACCGATCACACCCACTTTTTGCGTGGTGTAGGTATCGATGCCCTGGGGACGTGACCCACCCGCCTTGATATCATTGAGCTGAAACCAGAAAGTATTGATCATATTCTTCGCCACCGGCGAGGTAACCAGCTCGGTGAAGTAGCGACTCTCGATCAGGCAGGCGTTATCAAAATCGACCTGAGCCCCCTCCACTGCGGCGGCCAGTATTTTTTCCGGCGCCGGGAAACAGCCTTTGGTCTTCTGGCGTAACATAGCGGGAGCTACGGACAACATCTGGAACACCTTGGGGCTGGATGGCGTGCCACCAGGCATGCGATAGCCTTTTTCATCCCAGGGCTGGGAAGACTTTGGATTGTCTTTGATCCAGGCTTTACCCCGTTCAACCAGCTGCTCGGGCGTATCGACCAATTCCTGAACCCAGCCCGCTTTTAGCGCCGCTTCGGCTTTTAACTGTTTGCCTTCGAGCAGGTACGGCAAGGATTTTTCCAACCCCAGCAAACGCACCATACGCACGACTCCGCCGCCACCGGGTAGCAGTCCCAGAGTCACTTCCGGCAAGCCCAGGCTTACTTTAGGGCTGTTCAGGCAGATACGGTGATGACAAGCCAGGGCAATTTCCCAACCGCCACCCAGAGCGGCCCCATTGATGGCAGCCACAACGGGCTTACCCAGGGTTTCCAGTCGGCGCATGCCCTCTTTGATGCGATTGACCATGGCATAAAACTCAGCGGCATCTTCAACCGCCACCAGTTCTTTCAGATCACCGCCAGCAAAGAAAGTGCTCTTGGCCGACGTCACCAGAATACCACTGATGCTGTCTTGCTCTTGCTCAATACGGGTTACGACATCGGTCAGGGCCTCGCGAAAATCCGCATTCATGGTGTTGGCCGATTGTCCGGGATTGTCCAGGACCAGGGTTACGATGTTGTCGGCGTCTTTCTCAAATCGAATTGCACTCATGTTTCTATCCCCTATACCCGTTCCACGATTGTCGCGATACCCATACCACCACCTACGCAGAGGGTGCAGAGGCCATAACGCAGCCCTCGGGCTTCCAGTTCATCGACTACGGTGCCCATAATGATGGCGCCGGTTGCGCCCAGTGGATGGCCCATGGCGATGGAGCCGCCATTGACATTCACTTTGCTCGGATCGACATCCATCTCCTTGATAAACTTCAACACTACCGAGGCGAACGCTTCGTTGACTTCAAACAGATCGATATCATCGACACTCATGCCTGCTCGAGCCAGGGCTTTGCGGGCCGCCGGAGCTGGGCCGGTCAACATAATGGTGGGATCGGTACTGGTCACTGCAGTGGCGACAATGCGCGCCCGCGGAGTCAGGCCCAGCTCTTTGCCTTTCTGCTCATTACCGATCAGCACCGTGGTGGCACCATCGACTATTCCCGATGAGTTACCCGGAGTATGGACATGGTTAATGCGCTCGACGTGGGAGTACACGCGCAGGGCTGTATCATCAAAACCCATGGCCCCCATCATCTCGAACGAGGGTTTGAGCTTACCCAGGCCTTCCATGGTGCTCTGGGGTTTAATGAACTCATCTTTGGCCAGCAAAACAATGCCATTCTGGTCGGCAACCGGCACCACGGAGCGATCGAAACGACCACTGTCCCGTGCCGCCGCGGCTTTTTGCTGCGAGGCCAGGGCAAAGCTGTCCACATCTTCGCGGCTGAAGCCTTCCAGGGTAGCGATCAGATCGGCACCAATGCCCTGAGGAATGAAATCCGTATGCAAATTGGTATGGGGGTCCGCCACCCAGGCACCGCCATCGGAGCCCATAGGCACTCGAGACATCGACTCGACACCGCCACAGACCACCAGGTCTTCCCAACCGGACGCCACCTTCATCGCTGCCATATTGACCGCTTCGAGTCCGGAGGCGCAAAAACGATTCAGCTGTACGCCGGCGACCGAGACATCCCAATCGGCGACACTGGAAGCGGTTTTGGCAATATCAGCACCCTGATCACCCACGGGTGTAACACAACCCAGCACGATGTCATCCACCTGGGAGGTATCCAGATCATGGCGCTGCTGCAATTCCCGCAGCAAGTTGGCCACCAGATCGACGGGTTTTACGGTGTGCAGTGACCCATCCTTCTTACCCTTACCCCTGGGGGTACGGATCGCATCAAATATGTAAGCTTCGGTGCTCATACTATTCCTCGTCTGTCGCGCTGCTTAAAACCGCAGCGTCTCTTTTATGGATGATTGTTATAGATGACCGGTATAGCTGATCGTACAGGCATCGTTAGGGGGCAGTAATTGCCATGGCTGTCGACACTGTCTGTAACCCTAATGGATCGCCGCCGGGATTGCCTATGGCCGCATTGCTCAAAGCCGGTGACCGAATCGGTCAGTGATGTGAACTCATCCCTTGTCATTGGCGCTCATTGCCCCGTACAATGGACGCCGATTTACTGATACATCAAGAGAAGGGCTGACGTCCTCTCCAACCTGCTCCTAGGCAAGGTGGATTCCGGTAACGGAGATGTGGCCATCGCGGCAACCATCTAGGGATTTTCCCCGTACCCCAAACGTCAGTTCTCTGTTATTTGGAGAACAAAATGCAGTTTACATCGATCGCTATTGATCATCCGAACGAGCCCCCCCTGCCCGACAGGTCCTGCTGTTTAATCGAGCACAGCTGGGTTATCGATCATAAGCAGTATCACTGCCCTATCTACCTGTGGCTATCCAATGGTCGTTATCGGGACGGCGAAATCATTGTCTTTCTGTTTATCGAATACCGTGACGTCGACCGGGCCAGCCGCTATTGCCAATGGCAGTTTCAGAGCCACGAACAGGCACTGACGTTTATCGAGCAGCATGCAACAACGGTGTCCCTGCCAGCCATCAGTGGCAAGCAAACCCGGCAACACCCCATTCCAGCCTGACAGGGCAGCCCTGAGTAATCTGGATAGCGCCGTTTTAAGAGTTCAGACGGACACACTGATTACGATGTGAAATATTGCCCTTGACCGCAGGGTCTCCTAGCCAAAGGAGGGTCCCATGTCTGCATATACATTCGCCCCAGCGCCCGTTCGTCAGCTTCGCCTTTCACTCACCAGCCTAATGTCGAGCATTCTGTTGAGTGTTTTTGTAGTGGTCCCCAGAGCCGAATCCGCCGGGTTGTTTAATCAACATAATGGCTTTGACCTGAGCGATAGCAGTCTGCCCGTCAATGAGATTATGCATGGCGGGCCACCCCGGGATGGCATCCCGGCGATCGATAAGCCCCGGTTTATTGGTGCCGAACAGGCTGACTATCTGGACGACGATGCGCGAGTGATGGGTGTCAGCCTTGGCGGCCAGCAGAAGGCCTACCCGATTGGCATCCTGAACTATCACGAGATCGTCAACGACTCTCTCGCCGGCACTCCCATCGCGGTCACCTATTGCCCCCTGTGCGGTACCGGCATTGTGTATCAAGCCCAGGTTAAGGATCAGCTGCTGCAGTTCGGTGTCTCCGGCTTGCTCTACAACAGCGATGTGCTGCTGTACGACCGCCAGACCGAATCCCTCTGGTCCCAGGTCCTGTCACGGGCCGTCACGGGCCCCATGAAAGATCAGCCACTGGAGCTGATCGCAGCCAGCCATACCAGCTGGAAAGATTGGCACAATCGTTACCCCGATACGCTGGTGCTCTCACGGGAGACCGGATACCGCAGGGATTATTCTCGCTCGCCCTATGGCGACTACGATCAATCTCCCGGGGTCTACTTTCCCGTCGCTAACAGAGACGATCGTTACCACAACAAGGAGGTGGTGCTGACCCTGGAACTCAATGGTCAGACTCGCGCCTGGCCCTTTGTTGAGCTGGCTCGTTATCAGCAACAGAGCGGTGCCAACCGCTTGCAGGATCGCATCGGCACGACTGCCGTTACCATCGATTTTAACCTCGATGCCCGCAGTGCCCGCGTTCTCGACAGCGACGGACAGGAGATACCCAGCGTGCAAGCCTTCTGGTTTGCCTGGATCGCCTTTCATCCCGGTACCGGAGTCTATCAGGCACCAGTAGGCAACTCACCGAAGCCGACAGAATAAAACCGGATAACCAGGCCGATCAGGCCTGAATCATCAACATATTGCGTACGATGGGCGTCAGGCCACCGACAAAGAATTCAACCCCGATCACCATCACAATCAAACCCATGATCCGCAACAACACCTTGTTGCCGCTTTCCCCCAGACGGTCCATGATCGGCGTGGAAAACAGCAGGAACACATAGGTCACCAGCGCCACCAGGGCAATGGAGGAAAACAACATCAGGTGGTACACCAGACCAGTGTTACTGCTCATCAAAATGATCACCGAGGCAATGGCGCCGGGACCCGCTATGAGGGGGATGGCGATCGGCGTAATGGCGATATCCTGGGTGTAGGATTCCATTTCATGCAGGTTATCCTTATCGAAACGAATCTTACTAAGGCGAGCCTGAATCATCTCGTAGCCCATGATAAAAAAGATCACGCCCCCCACGATGCGCAGGCTGTCGACGGTGATGGAGAAGATTTTGAAAATAAACTGACCAGTAACCGCAAACAGGATCAAAATAATGGCCGCGGTCAATGTCGCCTTGCCCGCTACCCGGCGGGCTGTGGCCCGGTCCAGCTGGGAGGTCATGGAAGTAAATATCGGTGTCACACTGAGCGGGTTGATCATCGTAAACAACGATGTCAGGCACAACAGGAAAAACTCCAGCAACTCATTGGGCATAACAATCAACTCCTGACACTGACGCGATGGGCGCACCGACAAGGTTCACTATAGCGTTAACGGTCATTAAATCCTCTTTCTCTTTTCAACAGTGCGACAGAATAGTCCTGGCATCAATTAGCCCTGGCTTCTATTAGCCATAGCACCATACAATGCCTCGAGCTAGAAACGCCTTACGCCACATGCATTCCATAGCTCAAAAAACCTATCAAGTGTCTCGATAGCCGATACGGTTGTACCTCAAGAGCCACAACTGCGGGAACCTCTATTGCCAACGCCATCGTCCTCCCCATCGCAAAAACACTCAGAATCTACCATCGGTCTTTTTTTCGCCCTCGCCGCCTTCACGTTTTGGGGTCTTTGCCCAATTTACTTCAAGGCCGTCTCCGCGGTTCCCGCACTGGAAGTGCTTTCGCACAGAATCCTGTGGTCCGTTTTATTACTCGCCGCGCTCATCAGTGTGGCACGACAATGGCCACTCACCCTCGGCATTCTGAGAGATCGAAAAAAACTGAAGTTATTACTTGTCTCGGCCATTTTGATCGCCATTAACTGGCTAACCTTTATCTGGGCCGTTTCTAACGAACGTATTCTGGATACCAGTTTGGGTTATTTCATCAATCCGCTGGTCAATGTGCTGCTGGGTATGGTGTTCCTGCAGGAGCGCCTCAATCGTGGACAGACCCTGGCCCTGCTGCTGGGGTTGGCGGCGGTATGCTACCAGATCATGGTGATGGGCAGTATCCCCCTCGTAGCCCTTATTTTAGCCTGCAGTTTTGGCTTCTATGGCCTGGTTCGAAAGAAAGTGTCCGTCGCTTCGGTGCCGGGACTGGCGATTGAAACACTGCTGTTGTTGCCACTTTGTCTGGGATACCTTGGCTATCTGGCGCTCAATCAACAATCAAACTTTAGCGGGCAAACTCCCGACACGGCCCTGCTGCTGGCACTGGCCGGTGTGGTCACGACACTGCCTCTGGTCTGGTTCAATTCTGCGGCCACGCGTCTGCCCCTGTCCACCATCGGTTTTATTCAATATTTGGGCCCCTCCATTGCTTTTATGCTGGCGGTCTTTCTTTATGATGAACCCTTTAATCGCGAAAAGCTGATCGTGTTCGCCTTGATCTGGATGGCCCTGGTGGTCTTCAGCCTAGATGCCTGGCAACAACAGCGACGCAGAAACTTGTAAAGCCAAACCCTCGCCCCCATATCTGAAATAGCTGGCCAATTCTGGCAATACAGTTATGGAATCAATACTCAAGGACACAGGGAACTCAGTGGCTACCACAGACAACGCTATGGAGAGCAATCCACCAGCATCGGTTGGTGACGAGATCCGGTCAGGCGCGCGGGACACCATCCCACTCATTGTTGGCGCTATCCCCTTCGGGATTATCTTTGGCACACTGGCTGTCACCAATGGCTTATCGCCCTGGACGGCCATGGCGATGTCGTTGTTTGTCTTTGCCGGGTCTTCCCAATTTATTGCCGTGGGCTTGCTGGCGATTGGTTCGAGTCCTGCCGTGGTAATCTTGACCACTTTTGTCGTGAATCTTCGTCACCTTTTGTATGCCGCATCGCTGGTACCCTACGTGCGTCACCTGTCCCAACGTTGGAGAATTCTGCTGGCCTTTGGTCTCACCGACGAAAGCTACGCCGTGGTTGCCAATCGCTATTTTAACCAGCAAGCCCGCGATAGAAACCACTGGTATTTCCTGGGTTCCACCTTAGCCATGTGGAGCAACTGGCAACTGTGCACCCTGTTAGGAATCAGCCTGGGGGCCCTGATCCCCGACATGAGCAGCTGGGGGCTCGACTTTGCCATGTCCGTTACCTTTATCGGTCTGGTGATACCTTACGTGCGTAACTGGCCGATGATGGCCGCTGTTCTGGTTTCCGGCACCATAGCCGTGGCGGCCCACCCCCTACCCCACAATCTGGGATTAATACTGGCGGCGCTGTGCGGCGTCGTCGCTGGCGTGCTGTGCGAACGTTTCAAACCTACACCGGAGGCCGCGTAGTGAATGACCTACTACTGATTCTGGGTATGGTCGCCGTGACTTTCCCCGTTCGCTACACCCTGTTCGCCCTGGCCGGTCGTTTTCGTTTTCCGGAAGCGGTTTCCGATGCCCTGCGCTTCGTGCCGCCGGCCGTGTTAACCGCCATTATTGTACCGGCGGTACTGATGCCCAACGGCGAGATCCAGCTAAGCCTGGACAATGCCTATCTGATCGGTGGACTCATCGCCGTAGCCATCGCCTGGTTCAGTCGCAACCTGTTATTGACGATCCTGATTGGCATGACCAGTTTCCTGATACTCAAACACCTGATCCTATAGAGCGACTCGGCCCGAAATAGCGACGACAATTCCAGAGCCGTTTAAAAGGAGGAACCCGGTTGGGTCAAAAACTCTATTTCCTCAGCGGACGACTGTCGAGCCAGGGCCTTGTTACGATGGGGGAAACGACCGAAGCGCTGAATAATATCGCGATGCAAACGGGCAAACCGGGCATTACTCAGCACCTCATCCCGCTGCGATGCATCAGCTATATCAGCCAACGCATCGAATAAAGCAATGCCCTGTTCTTGCTCAGCCAGGCTTTCGCTGTGCATGAGTGGCATGTAAAAGAAAACCCGCTCCTGCACCGACAAAGAACGATCATCACCTCTTACCAGCCCCTCTTGCACCAGGTTTCGAGCCTGCTGGTCCCAGGCAAACGCTTTGCCCAGGTCTCGATAGATATGACGGGGAAGCTGATCGCACGCAATGATGCTCGCCAACCGTCCCTTGGGAGAATCCTCCAACAAAGGCATTCCAGGTTTTGACAGTACCGCCAGAAGATCGGCAAACTGCTCCGTCACAAAACGGTCCACCGCTGCGCTTTTCCCCCACCAGAGCTGTTTCCCGGTCTCGGGTTGTCCCTCCAGTTCAGCGAACCAGAATGATAAAATACGCGTTACCTCAGGGTGCACATCAGGATGAAGGTTCATGAACGCTCCGGTAGACAATGTCGAAGTCGGGATGATCGATAAAATCTTCAGGTGCTATGCCTTCCGGGGTCGGAAACCAGCCCCACAACTTATGCACGCTGGGCATAAACTCACTCATCCCCCGATAGGCGTAAGCGGCCAATTCAGAACAATAGAAACGCTCATCTCCCGAGGCCACGTCGAAATCAAACTCCTTACCGATAGCCCCATGCATACGCTGTTGAAGTCGCTCTATCGCCTCCTCGCGCGCAGAACCCTCAAGCGCCGCCAGCTTCTTGTTGCGCAGTAAAATCAGATGATCACAACGACAAAAATAGGGGATATCAATTTTTTCTACCCCGCCAGCGATCGCGTGGACCACGGTACGATGATCGACGCAGACACCCGAGTGGGTATAAAAGCCCGGAATAAAAACCGTATTAAGATAAGAGTCGTATTTACGTAACAGTATATCCCCCGGTTCCACATGATCGAGCAGAGTGTAGAGATCTCGAAACTTGTATCCCGGCACACGAAAAACCACAAAAAAAGGATATCGGTAGACCCGTAAGTGTCCCAGAAACGTGAGTAGTCTGGATTTCAGTCGGTAACCCAGTGAGGGACGCAACGTATTGATTACAGATTCTGGCTTGGCAGCAGCAGGTTCTGACGGATTGTTAGCTGACATAGTTTATATTTTGAAACAGGACAGAGTTAAACCGCTCACTGTACCAAAGCTATCGCCTTGCTGAAATCAAAGGCGCACTAATCATTGAAATCAATTCACCGTTTCGAAGGTCTATAACAACACACCGATACGGAGAAAAACATGTTCCGACTTCTTGCCATAAGCATATTGGCATTTTCCAGCACAGCATGGGGATGGCAAATCAGCAGCGACTCCCAGCGCGTCGCACTGCTTGAGCTTTATACTTCGGAAGGATGCAGTAGCTGCCCAGCTGCCGATCGCTGGCTGAATGGTCTGGTCAATCATCCGGATTTATGGCAACGCTTTGTACCAGTTGCCTTTCACGTTGATTATTGGGACTGGATCGGCTGGAAAGATCGCTTTGCCCGCCCCAGCCACAGCAACCGGCAACGCACCTACCAACGTCAGGGAGGGCTGAATGCGGTCTACACTCCCGGTTTTGTTGTCGACGGCAAAGAATGGCGCAACTGGTTCCGCTCTACAAACAGCACAACACCCCCGGAGTCCAGTGAGGATGCCGGTGTTCTGAGCCTTGAGCAAAAGGGTAACGAGCTCGTCGCGCGATACCAGTTACCTGAACACCAGGCTGGCGCAAACCATTACAACCTGGACTTTGTTATCACCGGGTTTGATCTCAGTAATCGCATTGATGCCGGAGAAAACAGGGGCAAAGTACTTGAACACAATTTTGTCGTACTCCACCACCTGAGGCAGATGAGCTATCCACTACCGGACTCACCCGGAGTATTGCAATGGCGCATCGCCTTGCCTCAGACGATTAACCAACAGAGTCAAACCAAAGAGCCCCGTCGTCTGGCCATATCAGCCTGGGTCAGCACCGGCGACTTTTTACGCCCCTTGCAGGCCACCGGGGGTTGGTGGAGGAACTCGAAGGAAAACACACTCTAAGGGCTTAGGGAGCTAATGCCTCGTACAAACTGACACGACCAAACTCCCTGAATTCATCGATATCCGGGAAGGTCGTGCACTCCACCTGGCTGATACGTCGATAAGGCGGAACATTAAAATCACGAATTCGTGAATCCGCCACCAGCACTCGTTTAGCACAGGCAAGAAAACCATCAAGCAACCCCAGGTTTTCACGGTCATACAATACGTCCGCGGCAATCAACAGGTCCACCCTGTCCTGTTGCTTGGAGAGATCATCCAGTCGCTCGATCTCGACGCCGTTAATCTCGGCATTGATCGCCACCGCCGCTAACGCCTGTTCATCGATATCGCAGGCGATCACCTTTTTGGCCCCCGCACGGGCTGCAGCAATGGCGACAATACCGGAACCGGCACCAAAATCGACAACCGTCTGGCCTGACAGTTGCTCAGGCCGCGCCATCAGGTACTGGGCCAACGCCAAACCACTGCCCCAGCACAGGCTCCAGTAGGCTGGCTCCGCCATGATTCGATGGATCTCTTGCTGCGTATAGCGCAGTGGCACAGTCCGGGGATCAACCAGCATCAGCTCAATACCTTCACAATCGGGTAAGCGCTGTGATAGCAGGCGCGAACCGGGGATTCGCTGTTGCAGCATGTGTTGCAACAGCGCAACAGACGGCGGTTGGCAACAGCCTGATTGATCAGCACGTTTGGATACAGGTTTGTTCGTTAGCACAGCGATTGCAAACTCATTGGGAGAAGACTATCCAGGGATGGAGTAGGGATGGACTTTAGGGTTTTTCTAATCTGTTTTCTGGCATTAATCGCTGTTTTCCAACGCTATTTATTCAGGCCTGTACGAACAAAAGCAGGGTTAAGCGGAACCACAGGATTATGGTGACAATGTGCGGACAGGCTAGTGTTGTTCATAAAACATTTCGACTAAAAACAGACAAGGCCGACCACTCTCTCTGGATTGGTCGGCCTCTATAGCCTTTCAACAGGAGGTGGTTATACCTCCTTGGACACTCATGGTGAGCAGTTCTATTTATAACGCTCGGGGGCAGCCAAGTCCACCGAGTTCTGAGAACAGTTTGCACTAAAAAAAAATCCTTTCTTCCTTCTATTTTTAGACGCTCATTCATTATCATCCGGTGCCCGTTGCCACGAGCAAACTACGCTGTTCGCGAACGGCCCTGGATATTTCCAAAGCCGATGTCGGTCGGCAAAACAGGTATCCCTGCCCTTCGTCACAGCGCAGTCGCTGTAAGTAGGATTGCTGCAAAGCGGTTTCTACTCCTTCGCCAACCACCCGTAAATCCAGATTATGAGCCAGTGCCACGATGGCACGAATAATGGTTTCGGCATCTCCCCGACCCGTAACGGCCTTGCCCAGCTGATTCACAAAGGTCCGGTCGATTTTAATGCAGGAAATGGGTAGCTGGTTGAGATAGCTGAAGGAGGAATAACCGGTGCCAAAGTCGTCGATAGCGACGGTGATGCCTAATTCCCGAATGTGTGATAGCAGCTCGATCGAGCGATCGATGTTCGACATAATTGCCGTTTCGGTCAGTTCAATTTCGAGTAAGCGAGGATCGATGTCGTGCTGCTGCAACAGGGACGCCATATGACTTGCCAGCTGCTGATTTTGCAGTTCCTGGGCCGAAATATTGACCGCCATCGTCAGGTTGATTCCTTCCGCCCGCCAATATGCCAACTGACGACACGCCAGCTCCAGCACCCGGCGCCCCAAACGATGAATCTGGGCCGACTGTTCGGCAATGCCGACAAATTCTACGGGAGATATCTCGCCCAGCTCCGGATGCTGCCATCGGGCCAGCGCTTCGACACCGATAACCTGGCCACTGAGCAGATTAATTTTGGGTTGATACTCGAGATAAATTTGCTCGCTTTCCAGCCCTTCATGCAAGGCTTGCTCAACCTGCACACGACGCTCCAGCGCCTCAGCCTGTTCCAGTTGAAATAGCGACACCGGCACTTCTTTTTGCTTGGCCTGGTACATGGCAATATCGGCATGCTTGAGCAAACTATTGAGATCAGCCCCATCTTCGGGAAAACAGGCAATCCCTATACTGGCCTCCACCTGTACGCGATGGTTTTTCAACGCCACCGGTTTACCGACCGCAGCAGCAATACGTTCGGCAACTTCCAAAGCCGCCATATTGCTGCATTCGGGTAGGATGATGGTGAACTCATCGCCACCTTGTCGGCAAAGGGTATCGATATCGCGCAAGCACCCCTTGATCGCCTTACTCACCGCGACCAGCAGAAGGTCGCCAACATCATGCCCCAGGGTATCGTTGACGTCCTTGAATTTATCCAGATCGATCACCAATACCGCCAACGGCCCATTACCACGACGAGCCAGGGCCAAACTTTGTTCGGCACGTTCAGCCAATAAACGACGGTTGGGCAAGCTGGTCAGGGAATCATAAAACGCAAGATTCTCAATCTGCTCTAGCCGTTCCATATCCTGGGTAACGTCCTTATGGATACCCACCATGCGCAGGGGTTCGCCGGCTTCGCTCCAACTGACTACCCGCCCCCGGGAAAGGATATAAATCAGCGAACCATCCTTTTTGAACATACGAAAACGTTCTTCAAAACGCCCACCATTCTCTTCATGGCGCTCAAGCATACTGGTGACCAGTGCTCGGTCCTCCGGATGCACAAAACGTCCCCAATAGCTCAACTGGTCGCCATACTCAGCGGGGGTATATCCGAGCATCTCCAGAAAGCGGGGACTATAAAACACCTTACCGCTGGGAATATGAGCGTCCCAAATCCCCTCATCAGCCACTTCAAAGGCGTAACTCAATAACTCTTCGCTATGCCGGGTCCTCTCTTCCGCCCGCTTTGAAGCATCGATATCGGCCATTGTGCCTACCATGCGTAATGCCCGACCGTCCGCATCAAAACTGGCCGTCGCACGCTCGGACACCCAGATATAATCACCGCCGGCTACACGAATTCGATGTTCGCTGTGATAAAAGGGATCCGAGCCACGCAAATGCCCTACCGTCTCCCGACTTACTCGGGCACGATCATCCGGATGCAGTACCCCCTGCCAACGCTTGACATCGAAACCCTCATCGATGTCATAGCCGGTAATTTCATACCAGCGACGGGAAAGAAATAATTGGTTGTTGGCAATGTCCCAATCCCATAAGCCTTCCTGGCTGCCTTCCAGTGCCAGCTGCCAACGCTGTTCAGAGGCCTTGAGCGCACTGTCGGTGTGACGGGCTTCGGTGACATCGAGACCGCAAGCTCCAGCTCCGCGAATGTTACCTGCGTCGTCCAGAATAGGGCCATAACTCGCATCCAATACCAGTATTTCGCCATCAGGCAATTGATGGCGACGTTCTGCATGGCAGCTCTCCCCGCGCAACGCCTGATTTAGGCCGATCCGTATTTCCTCTCCGCCAGCGGCTTGGGCCAATAAAGGCAATATATCCATGCCTATCTCAGGGTCGACACCGGTCAGTTGCTTCACCAGTTCACTGTGAGCTCGGTTGAACATCGTGTAGCGATAGTCAGTATCAACCGCATAAGCGAACATCAATTGTGTTTCGAGAATATTTTGCAGTTGACCATAAGCATCCCGAGCCTCAAACCCAAGTTGAGTATTGGTCTGTAGTTCCGATTCTTCCTCCGTATGAAGCTGCTTTCTCTGACCACCAAACCAGAATCTCAGACCTGCAATAGTCTCCGGTTTTTTACTCGGCAGGAACAATAACAACGCGGCGGCGGGTATCAACAACAATACCGCAACCATAAACTTATTGATCAGCCAGTCCCCTCCACCAAGAATAAGCCCGGAAACCATCGCATCGACCAGGGTTCCCCCTAACAGACAGATCGAAAAACTCCAGAAACGGATACCCTCAATTCGCAACAATAGACGCTCGAAAACGGCCAGAGAGAATAACGCCAATAAAACCAGGCTAAACATTTTCAGGAGCAGTTGTCCGAAAGGCACTGCGACTACCGGGCCATGAAAGAGAGATCCCCCCATCAGGGCGCCGACACCGGTCTCCACAAGAGGCAGCCCAACACAGGTAGAAACAATAATGGCAGCCCCTATACGAGCTGCCGCAGGGCCTGTATAGAGATAGATCAGCAACAAGGTCATCAAAGACAAGGGCGCGGCAATGGCTTCCCACCCGGAAAGGCTGAGCACCGCTACCGCAGGAGAAAAATGCACCAGAGTGATGCCCCCCAACAACACATAGGCAGGTACCAGACCCAGATATCGACGAAGACTGACAAGGATGCACGCAACTCCACCAAGCAAGATGGCAGCCAGCAGCTGCAGCACAGTTAGGCTCAAAACAGTATTCTCCTCACCCGAGCGAGATAAATCATCAGCAAACTCCCGGCAGTTGGGAACTTGCCCTATTTTCATTAGAATAGCGCACCCGTTTCATCCCAATCTACCCTAGGGTGACCTACTTGACCGATAACGGCCGCAACAACGCTCATCAAACACCAATCGCCTGGGACGAACAGGGTCTGCCCCGCTCCAGCCTCTACGATGATGTCTACTTCTCGGTCAGCGGCGGTCTGGAGGAGAGCCGTCATATTTTTCTTGCCAACAACCGTTTGTCCGAGCGCTGGCAGGCACTATCCGAAAACGACCACTTTACCGTAGCCGAAACCGGTTTTGGCACGGGCAAGAACTTCCTGTGTTGCTGGCAGCTGTGGCGGCAACAAGCCCCTTCCAATGCCCGACTCCATTTCATCAGCACCGAAAAACACCCGCTCGGCCGTGACGACTTAAAGCGCACATTTTCCCTTTGGCCCGAGCTGGAACCCCTGGCTCAAGCACTGTTACATCAGTATCCCGCCGCCTGGACCGGTATTCACCGTTTGATCTTCGATGAAGGCCGTGTCTGCCTGACCCTATGCCTGGGGGATGCTCTGGAGAGTCTGGAGCAATTACAGGCAAGCGTCGATTGCTGGTTTCTCGATGGCTTTGCTCCCGCCAGAAACCCGGACATCTGGCAACCCGCACTTTACATGAGAATGTCTCAACTTAGTAATCCGAACGCTACCTTCTCTACCTATACGGTAGCCGGCATGGCTCGGCGCGGCCTGGTCGCAGCAGGATTTCATGTCGAGGTGGCCGAAGGTTGTGGGCTGAAACGGGAGATGCTACGCGGTTTCTTACCACGGCCGGTGGAATCTGTACCCTCAGGAAGCCCATGGCAATACCCGGCAAACAGTAACCTTGGCGGACGAGAGATTGTGGTGGTTGGTGCCGGCCTGGCAGGTGCCAGTTGCGCCTACGCCCTGGCTCGTCGTGGCTGGAAGGTAAGAGTGCTTGAACAACACAGCGAACCGGCGCAGGAAGCATCAGGAAATCCCCAAGGGGTTCTGTATACCAAACTGTCGGCTCAGGGGACCTTGCTATCAGAGTTAGTGCATCAGGGTTATCACTTCAGCCTGGCCTTGTTGCGCCAGCTGCTTCCTCCAGACCAACACCCTTTGGCCTGGTCTCCCTGCGGTATGGTTCAGCTCGCCTACAACGATAAGGAGTTAAAACGCCAGCAGCAGCTGTTAAACAGCAACCTGGCTCATCCACAATTCTTCCAGGCACTGAACGCTGGCCAACTCAGTGACAAGGCCGGCGTTGAGGTCGGTGTTGGCGGTTTGTATTACCCGAACGCGGGTTGGGTTAATCCCGCCAGCCTCTGCCAGGCCCTGTTGTCCCATCCCGCGATCACCCTGACAACCCATTGGCCGCTGACCTCCCTGGAAGCTATCAATCCGGGTTCCGGATGGCGGCTGAGCAACGATCGGGGTGACAGCCTGGACAGCTCCAGGGTGATACTGACCACCGGTCGGGATTGTCATAGCTTACCCCAGAGCCAATACCTGCCATTAAAGTCCATTCGCGGACAGATCAGTTATCTGGCATCGGGCACCAGCAATTCCGACTCGTCGTGCGGACAACTGCCCAGGACCGTTCTCTGCGGTGAGGGGTACATTGCTCCTCCAAGGCTGGGTCAAGTCAATGTTGGCGCGACCTTTAATTTCGATAGCGATCTGCGTGAGTGCCGCGATCAGGATCATGAGTTCAACCTCGATCTGCTGCATCGGCTCAGCCCGGAACTGCATCAATACCTGAATGCCAGCTTGCCTAATATCACCGGTGGTCGGGCCAACTTCCGCACCACATCGCCCGACTACCTTCCCCTGGTCGGAGCCCTGGTCGATGAATCCGCTTTCCTGGAGACCTATTCCAGGTTGAGAAAAGACGCCAAAACGCAGTTCGACACCCCCTGCCCTTATTTGCCTGGACTCTATGTGAGCACCGCTCACGGATCCAGAGGACTGGTGACCTGTCCTCTGGCTGGCGAGATGCTGGCCAGCGAAATCTGCAACGAACCATTACCCGTAAGCCTCAAACTGCATCAGAACCTGAGCCCTAATCGTTTCCTGGTACGTCAACTGATTCGTAACCGGATTTGATCAGGCCTGATATCAAGGCTGGATCTTCCCCCTGCGCTCGACCTCAAGCGGGCCCGATGCTGTGACGCGTCCATGACCCGTGCCCAGCCATCGAACCCTTGCCAATCGGTCAAACCAGAGGGTATGCTGCTGTAAATTTTAATTTACACATCAGAAAGTATATTCAACAACATGAAGATACCCGTACACAGCGCGAATCACGCCCCCTCTTACTACGCCGCGACGGCCAACCGACAGACGGACTATCAAAGCCTGCAGGGGGATCAAAGTGCGGATGTCTGTATTGTCGGGGGAGGATTCACCGGTGTCAGCACAGCTCTGAACCTTGCCGAGCGCGGGTATAAGGTTATCGTGCTGGAGGCCCACAAGATCAGCTGGGGGGCTAGCGGACGCAATGGTGGTCAGCTAATCCGGGGAATCGGTCACGGCGCCGATCAGTTTCGAAACGAGATCGGCACCGAAGGCGTCGAAGCGATCTTTCGAATGGGGCTCGAAGCGGTCGAAATTGTGCGCAATACCGTCGATCGTTATCAAATAGATTGTGACCTGACCCTGGGTTACTTCGATGCTGCGACCAAGCCACGCCATATGCGCGAGCTGGAAGAGGACTATGAGTCGCTCACTGGCTATGGTTACCCTCACGAACTCAAGATGCTGGATCGCTCCGAGGTTGCTTCCGTGGTCGGCTCGGATATGTACATTGGCGGCCTGGTCGATATGGGCAGTGGTCACCTTCATCCGCTTAACTTGTGTCTGGGTGAAGCCGCTGCGGCAGAATCTATGGGCGCGCAGCTCTTCGAACATTCTGCCGTTACCCGCATCAAACATGGCACCCGGCCCGTGGTTTATACCGAGCAGGGTAGCGTCAATGCCGATTTTGTAGTGCTGGGCGGTAATGCCTACATTGGCAATCTGGAGCCCCGCATTGCAGGCAAGGTACTACCCGCCGGTAGTTATGTGATCGCAACCGAGCCCCTGCCGGAGACCCTTCATAGCCGGTTAATGCCTCGCAATATGGCCATCTGCGACCAGCGTGTGGCTCTGGATTATTACCGTTTGAGTGCCGACAAACGTTTGCTGTTTGGCGGCATGTGTAACTACTCGGGCCGTGAACCGGCCAGCATCACCGCCGCCATGCGGCCGAAGATGCTGAAAGTCTTTCCTGAACTTGAAAGCATCACTATCGACTACGAATGGGGGGGCAACATTGGCATTGGCGCTAACCGCATGCCGCAACTGGGTCGAATCGAAAACAACGTGCTCTTTGCTCAGGCCTACTCCGGTCACGGTATCAATGCCACCCATATGATGGGGCGACTCGTTGCAGAGGCCATCAGTGGTCAGGCCGAACGCTTCGATGTTTTTGCCGGCATCAAGCATATGACCTTCCCCGGCGGGAAACATTTGCGCAGCCCCCTGCTGGCAGCGGGCATGCTCTATTACCGTTTTATGGATCTGTTCTAACTGTGTTTATAAGCGGGTTAACAGTGATTGAGGGCGCTGACAGGGGGATCTGACAGAAGGCTTCACGCCGTACCTGCACCCTGCACCAGCAATCCGGTCGTGCCGTCATACAACAATTTGACACCCATGACGCAGAGAAAGAAATAAGCCAGTCGATAGATGGTTCTCTCATTCACCTTATGCAGCAGATAAAAACCCAACCGGACCCCGATAGGCGCTAGCGGAATCAGCACCAACGACGTCATCAGGTTCGCGGTTTGAAAGCTGCCCAGCCAGGCATAGGGAAAGAGCTTAACGACATTGACCGTGGCAAAAAAAATCGCAAAGGTTCCCATTAACAGTTTTTTGTCCAGCTGTTGGGGCAACATATAAACACTCACCGGAGGCGCTCCGGCGTGAATTCCAAAACTGGTAAAACCGGCGACCATGCCCCAAAACGAACCCTTCATCACATTGGGGCCGGTTTTCTGGTGATAGCCCGGATTAAACCAGTAGTTCAAACAGAAAACGACCGCGATCAAACCGATCAGAATGCGAATCGCATCATCGGGCAGATAGCGAAAAAAGAACGCCCCGACCACCACACCGGCTACCGCCGCCGGTAACAAAATTTTCAGGTTAAGCCGGTCGTATTGACCGCGAAAACTCCACAACGCCACTGCATCCATCACTACCAGAATCGGTAATAAAATGGCTGCCGCCTGCAATGGCGGTACTGCTAACGCCATCAACGGCACACTCACCACCGCAATGGTGCCACCAAATCCCCCTTTTGCCATGCCAAACAGCAATACGGCCGGAATAGCACAGAGATAAAAGAAGGGATCGGTGATCATGCCGTCAGGTCCAGCGGTTGCCCCATCTGCGGTAGCCATTGCTGGAACCAGTTACGCACGGGTAGCAATTCATCGCTTTGCAAATTGCGCATCAGTAGTGCAACCACTCTGGGAATATGCTGCAAGTAGACCGACTTGCCGTCCCGCACCATCAGCCGCACAAAAATGCCGGCAACCTTGGCATGACGCTGGGCCGCCAACACACGATAGCTGCTCATAAATTGTTTGGCATCAAGCTCTGGCCTTGCTGCCAGATACTGTTCGAGCAACCGGGTTTGCAATTGCGGGGTCACATCCCGCCGAGCATCTTCGAGCAACGACATCAGGTCATAGGCGGCATTGCCCAGCAAAGCATCCTGGAAATCCAGCAAACCGCACTCAGCCCCCTCCCCTTCACCTTCGATACGCATCAGGTTATCGACATGAAAATCCCTCAGTACCAGGGCCGGTGCTTGACCCTCCAGCAAGGCAAAGCAATCCAGCCAGGCCTCACGGTACTGTTCAACAGCCTCCTGCGGACAAGGCGTGCCGGCCAGTGCGGGGTAATACCATTGCACCAACAACAGGGCCTCATGGAGTAACGCCTGGTGATCGTACTCGGGAAGTTCGATCTGGTGACTGTCGGGATTATTGTGCAGGCGAATCAACAGCTCCACAGCCATCGAATACAACGCCGCTTCGGATTCGCCTTTGGACAATAAACGACTGAAGGTTTCATCGCCAAAATCTTCCAGCAACGCGAAGCCTTGCTCGACATCACTGTCGAACACACGGGGAGCTCGAAAACCGAGGCGAATAAGATGGTTGGCGATCTGAATAAAAGGACGAATATCTTCTTGCGGTGGAGGCGCATCCATCAACAAACAGCCGGAGGTTCCCTGATGCAAACGAAAATAACAACGAAAAGAAGCGTCCGCCGCCAACACTTGAACGTCTGCCTTCCCCCAGCCATGCTGCGCTATAAATTGGTTTCGCGCCTGCTGGCGATCCTGCCCCTGCATACTTGATCCTTGGTTTTTAATTCGATTCGTACTCTATCACGCTACACATTCGATGCCAGTGGGCTTCAGCCATTACCAATAATAATCCTGTACATTTAACCGATATGATCATCGAGCCCGTTACAATCACCCTTCATTGACCATGGCCTGAGGTAGATTGAATTGAGTCGAAGCGCTTCCTTCTGGCCAGCGTGACTGCTACTGTGATGTTCAATATAAACAACAGCTGTAATAAATAACATGCTCTATCATCCAAGCGCATACGATACCTCCAGCCCCGTCCCCAGCTACTGGGAAGCCTCAGTACAGCGTTCCGAGCTACCAACTCGCCCCGAGCCACAGCACTATGACGTGGTGATTATAGGGGGCGGTTTCACCGGGCAAAGCGCAGCGCTCACCTTTGCCGAACAAGGCCAAACCAGCGTGGCCGTGCTCGATGCTGGAAAACCCGGCTGGGGAGCCTCAGGGCGCAATGGTGGTTTTTGTTCCGTCGGTGGTACCGGACTTTCCTACCGGGAGATTGAGCAACAGTTCGGGCAAAGCGCTTGCCAGCATTTCCTTCGCATGCAGACACGCACCATTGAGCGAGTGGCCGAACGTGCCGGTCAATATGCCTGGAATATTGACGCCTGCCTGCCTGGCGAACTGCAACTGGCCCACAGCCCTAAAGCCTTCAAGGCACAGCGGGAAAAACAGCAATACCTGCAGCAACGTTTTGATCACCCCACCGAGCTCTGGGATAAATCAACCTGCCAGCAGCAGGGTGTCGACTCCCCCGCCTTTTATGGCGGCCTCTATGTCCCCTCAGGGTTTGGTCTGCACCCGTTGAAATACGACCTTGCCCTCACCCGAACATTGCTCGACATGGGGGTTCACTGGCACGCCGAAACCTTTGTCGATCGCTGGCAAAGAATTGGCCAGGGCTTCCAGATACAGACCTCACGAGGCGATTTCAGCGCCAAGCAGCTGTTGATCGCCACGAACGGTTATACCCGCCCCGGGCTCCTGCCCAACTACGAAGCCGGGTTGATGCCGGTACAATCCAATATTCTGGTCACCCGACCTTTAAGCCTTGAGGAGCAGCAGCAACAAGGCTGGCATTCAACCCTGATGAGCTACGATAGTCGCCATCTGTTGCACTATTTCCGTTTATTACCCGATGGCCGTTTTCTGTTTGGCGGCCGCGGTGGCACCTCCGCCAATCCCAATACCCTGGCCGCTATGCGTGCCCTGCTGACTCGGGACTTCCATCAGTTATTTCCCGCCTGGAAATCGGTGGAGATTGAGTATTTCTGGCGCGGTCTGCTCTGCTTGAGTGCCACCAATATGCCCCATGTCTGCGAGTTGCCAGACAATCGCGGCGCTTATGTGGCGATGGCCTTTCACGGCGACGGTGTAGCTATGGGCAGCTGGTGTGGTGAACAGGTTGCCCGTCAAATGATGGGCATGGACAGCGACTTACCGGAATTTATGCGCCAGCCCCCCAAAGCCTTCCCATTACCAGGGTTGCGCCCGCTCTATCTCAGGGCCGGGTATCTCGGGTACCATATGCTCGACCTTTGGAGCTGACCCCGACACTTATGATTATCCCTCACCGCGACCTGCAACCAGCAACCCTGACCAACCTTATCGAGGAGTTTGTCTCCCGGGAAGGCACCGACAACGGCTTTGATGACACCCTGGAGCAACGGGTACAAGCGGTGCACCGATTGCTGGAAAGTGGTGAAGCGGTGATTCTCTATACCCAGCTCACAGAGAGCGTCAATATCATCATGCGCCATGACCTGCCTGAAGAGGCCGAACTGGATGCCATGAACCAGGTGCAAGATTGAAAAACCGTCTGCTGACTAGCTGCGCAAGCTGCCCTCGTGCTGCCATTCACAGCGCACCTTGATATTGCCGGTACCCGGTTTGTGGAAGCTGGTGTCGGAATCCCAGGTGAAAGTGTGGGTTCCAGAGAGTTCGGTTTCCAGGTGAACGGCGACCGATACCCAATACATCGATTGCAACAACTGCTCAAACTTGGCCACCCACTGCTCCCATTCGTATTCGATGGCACGATAGGAAGCGCCAAAGTGGATCACCTGGGTTTGAAAGGTGCTGTTTTCCGTTATCTGGCTACCGGTTGAGGCAAACATCTCGCGGGACAGGAAGGGCCAGTCGTCCATGCCAGGCAACGACTTTATGGCGCGCTGATTGTGCATTCGGCGTACCTGCATTTCGCGGTCGTCGCCAAAGGGCAAATCCTTGATACAGCCATAAACAATCGACTCGTGATCCACGCAGTCCTCTCCTTGTGTTCGCTATAGTCAGTCGATAGCCGTACAAAAACTACTATGACCTGGTAACCGCCGCCATTGTGCTATCGACTCAATGCTCCACGATACCCAAAAGCATAAGCGAGGGGAACGCGGGAAATGCAAAAATTCAGAACCAGTTAAAAAAACCAGCTATCCAGATCATCTTCGCAGCGCCGCAACTGGGCACCATAGTCGCTGGCACGACGTTTCACTTTTGCCGCCACCCGGGTTAACCAGGGCTTACTCTTATAAGTGCCTCGGCGGTATCCCCCCCAACCCTCATGGTAGTTGAGGTAGAGCTTGTCGGCATGCCATTTGGAAACACCGTTCACCTGATGGGTCTTCCAGGTGTACCAACCGATAAAATCGATGGCATCGGCAAAATCATCCCGATCCGCCCCCCAGCTACCGGCCTCTTTCAGGTAGTCATCCCAGGCCGGTGTTTGCGCCTGGGCATAACCGTAGGCCGATGAAGGACGAGGGCCGGGAATAAAACCCAGATACCAGGTACGGGGCGGCTGGGCGTCGGACACAAAACGGGACTCCTGGTGCATAATCGCCATCATCACCTGGATGGGTGTACCCCAGCGTTGATTCGCGTCCTGGGCGGCCTCATACCAGTCGTCCTGCTCACGGAAAATAGAGCAAATATTATTCGGATTTTTCGGCGGCGAAGTGGCGCAACCCGGTAAAAACACGGACAACAACAGTGCCAGAAAAAAGCGATTCTTATTCACCTTTTACTTTCCAGTTGTGCCAGACGATCAATAAAAGCCGGTTCATCAAGCACCGGAATCCCCAACTGCTCTGCCTTGGTCAATTTCGAACCCGACTTGTCACCCGCGACCAGCATGGAGGTTTTGGCCGAAACCGAGCCGGCGACCTTGGCGCCCAAAGCCTGCAATCGGCTTTTGCCCTCTGAGCGTCCCATGGTGGTGAGGGTTCCAGTCAGTACCCAGGTTTCCCCTTCCAACGGCCGGGCGCTGAGGTCGACTTCGAGATCGGGCCAGCTCACGCCTTGTTGTTGTAGATCCTGCAGCACTTCCAGATTATGGGCCTGACGGAAAAACGTATAAATATGATGGGCCACAATGGGACCCACATCGTCCACTTCGAGCAGTGCTTCTTCGCTGGCGTCACAGAGCGCCGGAAGATTCAGAAAATGCCTGGCCAGGCTCAATGCGGTGGCTTCACCCACCTCACGGATACCCAGGGAATAAAGGAATCGGGGCAAGGTTGTGGTACTGGAGCTTTTGAGCGCGTCCAACAGATTTTGTGCGGATTTCTCGGCCATTCGTTCCAGGCCACTGAGCTGCTCGAGACTCAGGCTGAACAGATCCGCCGGGGTTTGTATCAGCTGCTCGTCGACCAACTGTTCCACCAGTTTATCCCCCAGCCCCTCAATATCGAGCGCCTTGCGGGAGGCAAAATGTTTGATCGCCTCCTTACGCTGGGCACCGCAAAATAACCCGCCACTGCAACGCGCGGCAGCCTCGCCCTCGGCTCTCTCGACCTCAGAGCCACAGACGGGACATTCTTTAGGCAATTCGATGACAGAAGCGTCATCGGGTCGCTGCTCCAGCACAACCTTGACCACCTGGGGAATGACATCTCCGGCGCGGCGAATCACGACGCGATCCCCCTTCATCACCTGCAGGCGTTCAACCTCATCCATATTGTGCAGGGTGGCGTTACTCACCGTCACCCCACCGACAAAGACCGGTTCAAGGCGAGCTACCGGCGTCACGGCGCCGGTACGCCCGACCTGGAATTCCACATCCAGTAGCTGGGTCATCTCTTCCTGAGCGGGAAACTTATAGGCGATGGCCCAACGCGGCGCGCGGGAAACAAAGCCCAGTCGTTGCTGCAGCTGCAACGAGTTGACCTTGAACACGATGCCATCAATTTCATAAGGCAGCTGGTCCCGTTTTTGGCCCAGTTGCTCATAATAAGCTTGGCAGGCCTCGGCACCTTTGACGACCGCCATTTCGCTATTGATGCGCAACCCCCATTCATTCAACAGGTGCAGCACATCGCTGTGGAGAGGGGGCAGCTCAAAGCCTTCCACCCGGCCAATACTGTAGCAACACATCTGCAGGGCACGACTGGCCGTAATTTTAGGGTCCAGTTGGCGCAGGCTGCCGGCAGCGGCATTTCGGGGATTGACAAAGGTTTTTTCGTTATTGTCCCGAGCCCGCTGATTGAGCGCATCAAAAGCCGCCTTGGGCAGATAGATTTCACCACGAACCTCGAGCACCGGAGGAATCGAATCCCCCCGCAGTCGAAGCGGAATAGAGGCGATGGTACGCACATTCGAGGTGATATTTTCACCAGTGCTGCCATCACCTCGTGTGGCGCCCCTGACCAGCAGCCCATTTTCATAAAGCAAACTAACCGCGATACCATCCAGTTTGGGTTCACAGGCGTATTCGAGGGGCTCTGAATGTCGTAAACGGTCCTGCAAGCGCTTCTCGAAGGCCTGCAACTCTTCGGCACTGAAAGCGTTATCGAGCGACAACATGGGCACTTCGTGGCTAACCTGCTCAAAGCCCTCCAGGGGTTCACCACCTACCCTTTGGGTGGGTGAATCTGGAGTCAGCAGCTCGGGATACTCCGCTTCCAGTTGCTGCAGGCGACGCAGCAATCGGTCGTACTCGGCATCGGGCACCGAGGGGTCGTCGAGCACGTAGTAGCGATAATTGTGTTCATTTAACTGCTCACGCAGCTGCGCCACTTCCTGCGCGGCCGGCTCGGGATGATTCATCGTGCTCTCGATACTTTTTCGGTACTTGATTCGATACTTAAACAGGTGCGAAATCAGCGCTGAACGCTGACCGGTCGCTAGTCATATTGGGCCAGCCCAGGATAGAGGCTGGCCTGAGATCGATCAAAAGCGATCCCGCTCACGGGTTAACTGACGACGTTCAAATTCGGTAATACGCTGCTTGCAATGGGTCAGGGTTTGTTGGGTCATAACGCTGCGGCTTTCATCTTTTAATTCGCCGTCCAGCTCCCGGGCAATGGTCTGGGCCGCGGTAGCCATCATCTCAAACGCCTTGAGCGGCTCTTTCGGCCCAGGCAATCCCATAAACAGTGTCACCAGCGGCGTCTGCAGCTGATCCATGTGATCCAGATCGAAGCTACCGGGTTCGACACCATTGGCCAGACTGAACTGCACCGGCCCTTGGCCATCGAACTGCTCATGACGGTGAAAAATACTCATTTCACCATATTTCAGACCATTGCCAAGCAGCAGTTGCAGCAGCGGTTCGCCCGCGAAGGTGCCACCATTTCGAGCCAGCACGTTAATCACTATAATCTCTTCGGCGGGGGGACGCTTTTCACTTTCTTTCGGTGCCGTCGGTTCTGCAGCTTTGGCAGGTGCCGGTGTACTGCGCTTTCGAGTCTCTTTGCGAGGCGCCGGAGCTTCAGGGGTTTTACCATCCACTTCCATCAATACCGGAACCGGCTCGTCGAGGTTCAACGACGTCTGGGCCGGAGCTGCCGCAGATTCTGCGCCAGGCTGATAGGCATCAACCACCGGCTCAGCCTCGCTGCGAGTATAGCTTGTATCCGTTGCTACCTCGGGTTCAGTAGCCGCATAAAAGGGCTCCGGGTCGGCTTCGGGCATGGGCGAATCATCGAGTGCCGAACCAAAGGATTCTTCTTCAACGATCTCTGAAGCAGGCCCTGATACGCCGCTGTCATGGAGCGACTGAGCGGATGCTTGTTCATCGTCATAAGCTGTCGATGCTTCAGAATAGCCGCTTTGGGATTTACGAGGCGGCGGCATAAAGAGCGGGTCATTACTTTCATCATAGCCATGGGAATTTTCATCATAGCCGGCGGAGCTTTCATCATAGGCATCAAAGCCTTCATTCTGATCAGGTTCGTCACCGCGAAGTTTTACCCTGGCGCCGCCGTTTGGCAGTTCATCATTAAAATCCTGGGAGCTACTGCCAAAGGAAAAATCGAGGTCTTTCGGCTGGCGACGCGCCACCCGCATCCGACGGTAACCATCGGCCAGAATACCCAGGATCAATATTACGGCTATAACGACCAGCCACTCACGCACACCCATATCCATGTTGTTTCATTCACCCCTGTTCAGTCATCTCTGGATGACTCGTACCTGCACACACCGGTTTTCCCTGATGCCGCCGAATAAAACGCTCGTTCCTTACAGATACTCAGGACCAAACATTCGACAGAATCTATACCGTCCAAATCCCCTTCGGGTATGCCGTTCATTATCGAACAGCACTCAAGAAAACTCAAAAATTCTCTAGCCGTTTTTACACCGCTGCCAGGGCGGCGGCTTCCTCAATATCTACCGCTACCATACGGGAAACACCAGGCTCGTGCATCGTCACACCCATCAGCTGATTACCGGCTTCCATAGCAATCTTATTGTGGGTGATATAGATAAACTGCACCGAGGCCGACATCTCCTCAACCATGCGGGCGTAACGGGCCACGTTGGCATCATCCAATGGGGCATCGACCTCATCGAGCATACAGAAAGGCGCCGGATTCAACTGAAAGATCGAGAACACCAGAGCGATGGCGGTAAGCGCCTTTTCACCACCGGACAGCAGATGAATGGTACTGTTTTTCTTACCCGGAGGTCGCGCCATGATGGTCACACCGGTATCGAGCAGATCATCCCCGGTCAACTCCAGATACGCGTGGCCGCCACCAAAGACTTTCGGGAACAGAATCTGAATTCCGCTGTTGACCTTCTCGAAGGTCTCCTTAAAGCGACTACGGGTTTCCCGGTCGATCCGCCTGATGGCGTTTTCCAGGGTATTCAGGGCTTCTACCAGATCATCGTTCTGGGCATCCAGATACTCTTTACGCTCAGCCTGGGACTTGTATTCATCGATCGCCGCCAGATTAATAGCACCGAGTCGCTGGATTCGATTATCCAGGCGGCGTAACTGGTCTTCCCACTCGCTGTCGGTGGCGTCTTCCGGTAGGTTGTCGAGCACCGTGGGCAGATCAAATTGCTCCTCGGCCAACTGCTCCTGCAAGGTCTTGCGCCGCACTTGCAACGCCTGCCACTCCATTCGATTCTGCTCCAGCTGACCACGCAGGTTCTGGGCATGCTGTTCGGCTTCGGAGCGCTGTTTCTCATGCTCACGCATCTGATGATCGAGTGCCTCAACCTGGCGGCGGGACTCGGCCAACTCCTCTTCCACCACCACTCGTTGCTCCAGCAACTCTTCGAGCATCAATTTCTGCTCGGCTACCGGCTCATCGCTTTGGTTCAAGCCTTGTTGTAATTGCTCTTTGCGCTCTTTCAGCTGCTCCATCTGTGTTTGCAGGCGCTGTTGACCACCGCGGGTCGCATCGAGCTGAGTGCGAATGGACTGGTAACGTAACTGCAACTGGTGCGTACGATCCTTATCGTGGCGAGAACGCTGGCGAGCCTCATCGAGCTTGGCTCGATTGTCATCCCGCAGCCGTAACAACTCTTCCCGTTTCTCGGCATCGCTCTCCATCAAATCGAGGGATTCCTGCAATACCAGACGGGCTTCGCCCAGCTTTTCCTGCTCCAGCGTTTGTTGCTCCCGAATCTCTTCCAACTCACTGTCGATGCCTTCGCGACGAGCGGCGGTCTGCTCGATACGAACCCGCTTGGCTCCCAGCTCAGCACGCAGCTCACTCTGCCGACGGCTCTGGTCGGCAATCGTTTTTTGCAATTCGTCCCGTTCCAGTTCAGTTTGCTTCAGGGTTTCCCGATGTTGCTGCAGGTTCTCGGCAAAGCTTTCGACCTGCTCTTGATCCGTCTCGATACTGGCAACCAGTTCCTCGAGTTCCTGCTGGCGCTGCAATACGCCGGCTTGCTGGTCTTCGTCCCGGGCAACCCGCAACCAGTTGTGCCCCACCCAGATACCGTCACGGGTGATGATCGACTGGCGCCCGGTCAAGTTCGAGCGTTGAGCCAGGGCCGAGGTAAGATCTTCGGCCACCGAAATGCCGTCCAGCAAACCCGCCAAATCCGTCTCGGAGCGAACCTTACTGATCAGGCCCGCATCGTTTGTCGATGCATGGCTATTGCTCTGCCCCTGCTCAAGAGCCATCAAGGTGCCGGCATCCAGGCTGCCCAATAGATCTTCCAGCGGGTCCAGGCCCTCGACACAAACCGCTTGCAAGGTATCCCCCAAAACGGTTTCCAGCGCCAGTTCCCAGCCTTCATCGACCTGCAACTGCTCCGCCAGACGCGGACGATCCGACAAACCCTGCTGTTCCAGCCAGCCCCCCAGGGAACCACGCTGACCCAGTGCGGCCTGTTGCAAGGCTTCCAGAGAGGCCCGGCGCCCTTGCTGACTTTGCAGTTGAGTGCGGCGCTCATCCAGTGCAGAGCTGGTTTCCTGAATGGTTTCGCGCAATTGTTCAATGCGTTCCTGCAAGCCTTCGCGATCCATCTGCTGGTCTTCCCCAGCCATCTCCAGTTCACTCAGCTGCTCGCTGAGTAGTTCGAGTTCCTCTTCCCCTTCATCGGTACCCAGGTCGGCACGTTCATCCTGCAATTTACGAATGCGCTCACCCTGCCGCGTCACTACCTGCTCGATATGCTGAATGCGGGACTGTTCGACTTCCGCCCTTTGACGGGGCTCCGAGGCGCGCTGGTTGAAGGTATCCCATTGCTGCTGCCATTCCTGCATCACCTCTTCGGCGCCTTCCAGGGTCAGGGTGGCTTCCTCTTCGGTCTCGCGAACCAGCTCCAGTTCGGGTTCGATCTCTTCCAGTTCCAGTTCCAGGCGCTCGACCAGTTCACGATCGGCATTGAGGTGGGTGCTGGTCTCTTCCCAGTTTTTCTCCGCTTGCTGCAAGTCTTCCAGTAACTGACGAGAACGTTCGCGGGTATGTTGAATGGTTTGCTCTATGCGGGCAATTTCTCCACCCACACTGTAAAAACGTCCCTGAACTTCGTTAAAACGGTCGGTGAGCTGGGTGTGCTCATCGCGTTTCTTCTCGATCGCGGTATCCATGGAGCGCTGGTCGGCGACAAAGGATTCCATACGCACTTCGAGGTCGCGTATGGTGCCCTCTTTTTCGCTCACTTCGCCATCAATCGCACGCCAGCGCAGGGCGCTGAGCTGCGCTTTTTTCAAGCGCTCGTCGGCTTTGAACTCCTTGTATTTCTCCGCCGCCTGGGCCTGACTATGCAGGTGATGCAACTGGCGCTCGAGTTCTTCGCGCAGGTCGGTCAGGCGCTCCAGGTTTTCATTGGTACGGCGAATGCGGTTTTCGGTATCACGCCGACGCTCCTTGTACTTGGAGATGCCGGCCGCTTCTTCGATAAAGACCCGAAGCTCTTCGGGTTTGGATTCGATCAGATTGGAGATGATGCCCTGACTGATAATGGAATAACTGCGCGGTCCAAGGCCGGTACCCAGGAAAATATCGGTGATATCACGACGGCGGCATTTGGTGCCATTGAGGTAATAGATATTCTTGGCATCTCGGGTCACTTTACGACGTACGGAGATCTCACTAAAAGCCGCGTATTCACCGCGAATGGTGCCATCGCTGTTATCGAACACCAGCTCAACCGAGGCCTGGCCGACAGGTTTTCGAGCATTTGAACCGTTGAAGATAACGTCCGTCATGGACTCACCACGCAGGTTCTTGGCGGAGCTTTCTCCCATCACCCAGCGTACGGCGTCGATAATATTGGATTTTCCGCAACCGTTTGGCCCAACTACTGCACACATGTTGCTTGGAAACTGAACGGTCGTCGGATCCACAAAGGATTTGAATCCGGCGAGTTTAATACACTTGAGTCGCATGCGATCTAATGGTCCTGAATCGGGGAAGACCCGTTTGCTGCGGCCTTCCCCGGGACGCAAAACGAGCTCTTATCAAGTGACTCAGTTTACACGGCCATTGCGCCTTGTGGAACTGGGCAAGGGGAGATCAGGACCGAACGAACGCCAGCCCTGCGATCGATTTAACGTCTTCGGCTATTTTTCGCCCAGCAGCTGTTTGAGGCGTTGCTGTTCATCGTCACTTAACGACTCGAGCGGTGCAGCAGGGCTATTGGCGCCAGCGCTCGCTTTGTCCGAAGACCTGACCGTTATCTGGGCTTGACGGTTCTTGCGTAACAAGCCAAACAGCACCACCAACCCCATTAACAGAAACAGCACCGGCCCTCCCCAGAGCACCAGGGTCTTGGCACTGAAACGGGGCTTGTAGAGGACAAAATCACCGTAACGATCGACCAGAAAATCGACAATCTGGTCATCGCTCATACCCTCTTCCAGCATGCGATAGATTTCACGACGCAGATCGTTAGCAATAGGCGCATTGGAATCGGCGATATTCTGGTTCTGGCACTTGGGGCAGCGGAGTTCATCGGTCAGCACCGAAAAACGCTCCTGCCGATCCGGGGTACTGAACTCATAGGTATCGATAGCGGCCTGAACCTGAGGCACCAATAGCACCAACAGGAGAATCAACGCACGTGTCATCACCCCTCCTCCTTGCGCAGCTGCTCTACCAGCGGCTTGAGCGTGTTGTGCCACAAACGCTCGTCCACTACCCCTACATGCTTGTAACGAATCACACCCTTGCTATCCACCAGGTAGGTCTCCGGCGCGCCGTAAACCCCAAGATCGATACCTAATCGACCATCGGCATCCTCAATGCTGAACACATAGGGATCGTGCAATTGCTTGAGCCAGCGTAACGCCTGTTCTCGCTCATCCTTATAGTCGACACCATAAATCTTGATACCTTCCTTACGCGCCAGCTCGACCAGATAAGGGTGCTCAACCCGACACGAGGGGCACCAGGTTGCCCAGACATTAACCAGTGAGACCTCACCCAACAGATCCTGACGACTGACTTTACGCGTAGGATCCTTCACCGTCGGTAGAGAAAACTCGGGGAAAGGCTTGTTCAATAAAGCCGAAGGCAGAATGTCTTTCTCCAGGAACAAGCCCTTGTAGAGAAAGCCCGCAATCACCACAAAAATGATCAGGGGAATAAACAGCTTAAAACGTTTCATTCTGATTCCTTAGTTGTTCAAGCGACAGCCGACGAGGCAGGCGTCGCCAGATCTCGCTGTGCGACGCGTTCGCGCATGCGGTAACGACGGTCGCAGGCGGCCAGTAAACCACCGAAGGTCATCAGCAAGCCGCCCAGCCAGATCCAGCGAACAAACGCCTTATACTGAACCCTCACCGCCCAGGCACCATCCCCCAGGGGTTCACCCATGGCAAGATAGAGATCCCGATTAAGACCAGCATCGATCGCCGCTTCGGTCATTGGCATTTGCGAGACATTATAAATGCGTTTTTCAGGGGTCATTTGGGTGTAAAGCTCGCCGTCGCGATACACCTCAAACACGCCCTCGTCACCTTCGTAGTTGGGTCCGACCAAATGGCGCGCGCCGACAAACTTGAAGCTGTAGTCATGCAAGGTGATGGTATCGCCGGGCTCCATTCGCAGGTCTCGTTCGATGGTGTAATAGCTGGTTAACACCGCGCCCAGGATAGCAGCCGCCAGCCCCAGGTGGCCCAGCACCATGCCCCAATACACCGGTTTCAACGACCGTACTCTCGCCCAGATGCCAGACTTGTTACGGGTGCGATTGAGCATATCTTGCAAGGTCACCAGCACCACCCAGAACACCAGCGTCATCGCCAATAAAACGGAGAAATAGAAGTTATCGCCGTACAGCACACTGAAGGCCACCCCCAGCACAACACTCAAGACCAGCGAGCGTTTGAGTTGTTGCCAGAGATAACCGGATGAGGTTTCTTTCCAGCGGGAGACCATACCCACGCCCAGCGTGGCAGCCATTAATGCAACAAGCGGGCTAAACAGAGCATTGAAATAGGGAGGCCCCACCGAGATCTTGCCGCCACCCATGGCATCCAGCAAGAGCGGGAACAGGGTACCCAGCAACACCATGGCGGCGGACACGGTCAGCAGGATATTGTTGATCAACAGAAAAGCCTCACGGGCACTCCAGTTGAAGGTGATTTTGCTTTTCACCTCGGGGGCTTTGAACGCATAGAGGGTCAGCGAACCACCCACGACAAACAGCAGGAACATCAGAATAAAGGCGCCCCGAGCCGGGTCGGTGGCAAAGGCATGCACCGAGGTCAATACACCGGAACGAACCAGGAAGGTACCCAGCAAACTCAGGGAGAAAGCGAAGATTGCCAACAGTACGGTCCAGCTTTTAAACACTCCTCGCTTCTCGGTTACCGCCAACGAGTGCATCAGCGCCGTACCGACCAGCCAGGGCATAAAGGACGCATTCTCAACCGGATCCCAGAACCACCAGCCGCCCCAGCCAAGCTCGTAATAAGCCCACCAGCTGCCCAGTGCAATACCAATGGTCAGGAAAGCCCAGGCCACATTGGTCCAGGGTCTGGACCAGCGCGCCCAGGCGGCATCCAGGTGTCCACCCAGCAGCGCCGCGATGGCAAACGCGAAGGCCACAGAAAAGCCCACATATCCCATATACAACAAGGGCGGATGCAAAATCAGTCCGATATCCTGCAGCAACGGATTGAGGTCATTACCATCTGCGGGAAAATTGGGTAACAAACGATCGAAAGGGTTGGATGTCAGCAGCATAAAGAGCAGGAAGCCAACACTGATCATACCCATGACCGACAATACCCGCGCCATCATTTCCCGGGACAGGCCCTTACTGAAAATGGAAACCGCGTAGGACCAACCGCCCAGTATCACCACCCATAACAACAGCGAGCCTTCGTGCCCTCCCCAGACAGCACTGATCTTGTATTGCACTGGCAGCATGCTGTTGGAATTCTGAGCAACGTACTCGACCGAGAAATCGTCGCGCACGAAAGAGATCGCCAGACATACCAGGGCGAACATCAGGAAGCTGAACATGCCCCAACTGAGCGGGCGGGCCAGGGACATCCACTGGCGATTACCGCTATAAGTGCCCGCCAGAGGGACCGATGCAAGGGTTATCGCAAACATCAGCGCCAGAATAAGCGCCAACTGGCCAAATTCCGGAATCATTGTTGCCATTTCAGAGATCATTGTTCCACACGCCTCCGGCGCTTCAGGTTAGGGGATATGCACACAGGGTTCTAAGGTTGCGTAGCCGCCATCAAGTTTCCGTCGATTTGGGGTGTCCGGCATTATCGATGGCTTCCTGAACTTCCGGAGGCATATAGTTTTCATCGTGTTTGGCCAGCACCTCTACCGCTTCAAACACACCATCATCACGAATCTTGCCCTGGGCGACGATGCCCTGCCCCTCACGAAACAGGTCCGGCAGGATACCGGTGTATTCTACCGGAACATTCTCGGCACCATCGGTAATATCGAAACGCACCAGCAAACTCTGCGAATCCCGATTCACACTACCAGTCACTACCAGGCCACCGCCCCGAATCCTTTGGCCTACGGGGGCTTCACCCTGGGCAATCTGGGTTGGTGAAAAGAACAGGTTAATATTTTGCTGCAGTGCGACTAACGCCAGGCCCACCGCTGTAGCGACACCAAACACCAAAAACAACACAACCATCAGGCGTTTTTTACGGATTGGATTCATGATTGCTTAGCCTCTCTGCGCAAACGGCGCTTTAAATCAACAATAAAATTCTTGCGGATACGCATCGGGCTCCACACATTGTAAACCACAACCAGCGCCCCGATGGCATAGCAGACCCAGACATAAGGCCCATGGCCACCCATCTCGATAAAGCTCGCAAAACTGTCAAAATACATGCATCACCTCAATCAGACCTCGGGTTGAACAATTTTCTTCACCCACTTGGTACGCTTTTCACGAATCAGCACCTCGGTCCGTAATCGCATCAGGAAGACCAGGGTAAAAAAGCAATAGAACGCCGCGATCGACAACAGCAAGGGGATCAGCATTTCAGTGGCCATGGCGGGCCGTTCGGTCAACGTTAAAGTGGCCGGTTGATGCAAAGTATTCCACCATTCCACGGAGTATTTGATGATGGGGATATTAACCAGTCCCACCAGGGCCAGGATAGAGCTGGCTTTGGCGGCGGTGGACTCGTTATCAAACGCCGACTGCAACGCCATAAAACCAAAATAGAGAAACAACAGCAGTAACATGGAGGTGAGTCGTGCGTCCCACACCCACCAGGTTCCCCAGGTCGGCTTACCCCAGATAGCGCCGGTCAACAGAGCCAGAATGGTAAAGGAAGCGCCAATCGGTGCACTGACCTTGGCTGCCATATCCGCCAGCTTCATTTTCCAGATCAGGCCGATTGCGCCGGCAACCGCCATCATGACGTAACAGGCCTGGGCCAAAAACGCTGAGGGAACATGAATAAAAATAATTCGGAAGCTGTTGCCCTGCTGATAATCAGCAGGTGCAAAGGCCAGGCCCCAAACCATAGCGACGCTCAGCAACAGAACACTGGCCAAGCCCAGCCAGAACATCCATTTATCCGTGATGTCGTAAAACCACTTGGGCGAGCCCATTTTGTGAAACCAGGTCCAATTCATCGCAATACTATCCCGATCAATTTCATTGTCTTTCTACCTTTAATACAACTACCTGCTGATTTTTCAGCCAAACCTTCAACCCGCAATACTGACCCGTAAAGCCGCGGCAATAGCAAAGGGTGCCAGAGTCACGGCCATCACCAGAAACACTCCCAACCACAGCAGGTGAGCACTGAAGGGCATACCATTAATGGCAGCCCCTACCGCGCCGGTGCCAAAGATTAACACCGGCACATAGAGGGGTAAAATCAGTAATGACAGCAGCACACCACCTTTCTTCAACCCGACGGTTAAAGCGGCTCCGATGGCACCGATCAGGCTCAGCAAAGGCGTTCCCAGAAGCAGGCTGGCCAGCATTGCCAGATACCCCTCCCAGGGCAAAAAGAGTATCACCGCCAGCACGGGGAATAATATGGTTAACAACAATCCGCTGACGACCCAGTGACTAAACACCTTGGCCAACACCAACAGATAGAGGGGGTAAGGGCTAAGCAGCAGTTGTTCGAGGGAACCGTCGTCGTAGTCAGAACGGAACATTGCGTCCAGAGACAACAGGGTCGCCAGCAGCGCCGCCACCCAGATAATGCCAGTGGCAATCTCCGCCAAAAATTCCTTATCCGGGGTAACCCCCAACGGAAACAGGGTGGCGACCATGACAAAGAAGATAAGCGGATTGGCCAGATCACTCTGGCTACGCAAGGCCAGGCGCAAGTCTCGCTTCAATACGATAAGGCAGGACTGTCCGAGGCTCGGTTTTACTAGCTTATCCATCCCGGTTACGACTCCCTGACATCCAGACTGATACGACGAAGATCCGGATAAACCATGGCCAGATCGTGATGGGTGGTCAGGATGATCGCGCCACCCTGTTCGGCATGACTGACCAGCAACTGCTCGAGCGCCGCTACACCGGCCTTGTCGATGGCGGTAAAGGGTTCGTCCAGAATCCACAGCGGCTGCCTGGCCAGGTGTAAACGTGCCAGGGCAACACGACGTTGCTGCCCAGCCGACAGACTGTGACAGGGAACATCTTCGTAACCGTAGAGACCCACCTTTTCCAGGGCATCGTTGACGTCATGGTCGGTGACACTGACGTGCAATCCACAATACCAGGCCAGATTTTCCTGAGGGGTGAGTTGGGCCTTGACGCCGACACTGTGGCCAGCATAGAGCAACTCACTAAAATAGCTTTCACGATCATCACGGATAGCAACCCCACGCCAATGAATGTCGCCTTCGAAATCCGCCGACAAACCACAGAGGGCCCGCAGCATAGTGGTTTTGCCACTACCATTGGGCCCTTCAATCTGGAGTATCTCTCCCGGGCTCAGGTCAAAATCCAAAGCCTGGAACAGTACCCGCTCGTCTCGCTCACAACCCAGCTGGCGTACTTCTAGAAAGGGGCTCAAACGGCGCTCCGTATCATGTGTCAGGTTTCTCAACAGCTCTTCGGAAGATAATCAGGCAGCCACTTCCAAAAGCCAATCGAGTCAATTCCATATTGATCAGTTCGACAAAAAGGATCTTAAAACAACCCGTTGCGAACGTTTGCCATTATATACAAAAAGTTTCCAAAACCGATGAGCCTGATCAATAATAGTTCCATAACAGGCCACCATCGGCACTCCGAACCCGCATGTCGATCGATCCCCCCAAGCAAAGCCCTCCCACACCGGCCAACCGCGTGGCTGACAGTTTGCTGCGCTCAACCGGGGATAAGACCGGAAACCCAAATACAGGCAACAAACCGGCAACCGATCCCTTAGGGCGTTTACTGGACACCATCAGCCAACGCTCACCCCCCCAAATTGCCGTCACCATCAAGGCCATCCAAAGCTTTGTGCCCAGTAAAGAACCGGTTATTGAGCTGGTCCGTGACCCGACGCTACTGGTGCGCGCCCTGGTCGCAGGTAAAGAACTATTATTGGCGACCCGCCAATTACCCCCCGTTAACCAGCCGCTGCTGTTGGTTGCCAATGGCAATACGTTGAGCTTGCAACCTCAGCCCGGCACGTCAACCGACCAGGTCCGTTCGGAACTGCTGCAGCAACTGCAACAGCTGACCCCCTTCAGCCGCCGCCCGCTGATAGAGTCGATTCGACAATTGGTCAGTGCTCCCACCGCCCCCCCGGCAACCTCCAACGGGTTAAACCAGCAAACCTTACAAGCGCTGCAATCCCTGCTCGACCGCTTGCCCACGCCCTCGAGCTTCAGCTCTCCCACGACGGTTCGTGAGCAACTGTTAAACAGTGGACTACACCTTGAGCAGCGTTTGTTGCAATTGCCCGGCACAGCTCCCGTAACCAACGGAAAAACAACCCTACCGGGCCAGTCGATATTGCCAACGCAGGTCGCCGACCTCAAAGCGCTTCTGTTGACAACCTTGCAATCGGTCGCCACCAACGTTTCGGGCTTGCCCTCCACTAGCCAGCCCTTACTGCAACTGCTGCAATCACTGCTACCCAGTGCACAAGCTGGCGCCGGCCAGAGCACCGCTTACAGCAGTGAATCGCCGCCACCTCCCCCTCCAAGCTTCCCCCAATTCGCGCAAGCCTTGCTCCCTGCAGAAGGGCGAGCCGGCAGCAGCGAGATCAGCTCGCAACAACTAATGCTGCAACTGGCCACCGCCCTGGCCCGCATTCAAACCCAGCAGGTTCTCAGCGGGCTGCAGCAACAGGGCCTGTCTGCCGACCCCAATGGCCCCCTTAATAGCTGGTTGTACGAGTTACCCGTACGCAACGAACATCAGGTCGACAGTATTCAACTGCTGATCGAGCAATACGCCGATAAAGAGAAGAAAAAGCAACGCGGAGAGCCCGGCTACCGCTGGCAGATCAACCTGGCTTTTGAAATAGCCCCGCTAGCACCCTTTCAGGCACTGCTGAGCCTGATCGATAATCGTGCCTCGATCGCCGTCTGGGCCGATGAGGCCAAGACCCTTCAACTGTTAAGCCAGCATATAGGTTCATTGCGAGGCGCCCTGGTCGGTGCCGGAGTGGAAGTCGAAGAGCTACGCTGTAAACGCGGGCTGCCCGTTCCCCAAAAAACACGATTGGATCGTAGCCTTGTTGATATCCATACCTGATCCAGACTGCATCATTTTACACCGACCACATCCAGGAGATGGCTTATGACGCAGCAGCCCCCGAATAACCAGGATAAGCCCTCTAGTGCGGTGGCGCTGGAATACGACGGGGAAAATGCACCCCATGTATCAGCCAAGGGCCAGGGAGATCTCGCCGAGCAGATCATCGCGATTGCCCGCGAGCATGAAATTCCCCTGTACGAGAACCCTGAGCTAGTGCGCCTGCTAGCCCAGCTCGACCTTGGCGAGAAGATTCCCCCAAGCCTGTACATCTGTATCGCACAACTGATCGCCTTTGCCTATCGTGTTCAGGGCAAAGCACCGCCGGGCTGGACCGAACCCGAGCCTTCGGAGAAAGAGCTATAAAGAAGATTAGAATCAGCAAGCTGCCAGGCAATCACAGCCTTAGCAAAAACTCCCGGACGCTATAATGCCGTGCTGGCAGAGCTTACGGCTGAAAAAACTACCCGCCATCTCAAATAAGCTGTTCTTTAGCGCTCGGCCCAACGGTGACTCTGGCGCGGTGCGCTCTGAATCGGCATATCCCAGGCTAACCAGGCATAGTAGCCATCGCGGAAATAATAGACCTCGGTGTATCCCCATTTCGCGGCAAGGTAGCTGGCAAAGGCACTGCGTTTGCAATCGAGGTCATTGCAATAGATCACCAGCGGGATATCACGCTCCATATAACCGGGATAAAACAGCTTGCCGAAGTCTCTTCTCAGTTCCATATGGCGAGCGCCTTCGATGTGTCCCCACTGCCACTGCTTGTCGTTACGCACATCGACAAAAACGGCCCCGGCATCGTATAACTGCTTGGCCTGATGCACATTGATCGTCACTGCACCCAGCACATTCAGAGGTGACTCCACCGCCGATGCTGCGGGCACAAACCAGCAACACAATACAACCCAGTAACGAATAAGAGCGCGCATAACGAACCTCGCAGACTGATTACCCTATGCTCAGTCTAGTGAGGCACAAAGCACTGCGACGGAACCAATGGTCGCAAAAACCATTCTTTTTACTCGGTTATTATCTATGCCCGTCCCAAAACCAAGCTGAGACCTGGTACACAATCAGGAGCCATGCTTTTGGATAGACTCAGGGGCTGGCTGTGATACTGTGTGTATCCTACAAACCGCGCTTCGCCGGTTACCTGACTTAACGTTGTACTCCACTTTAACAAGGCATTGCTGCACCCTTCGTGAAAAAGCTGTTGATGAAATGGTTGCTGGCCCTCTTTAGCGCCCGATTCCTGGTAATTCTCTTGACCGGCTTACTGCTGGGAGAATGGTTAACTCTGAACGCCGCCAACCAACGCTGGCTAAGCTGGAGCGCCCTGTTCCATCCCCAGGCCGAAGACTCAAGCCTGCCGACGCCTATCCAGGTGCTCTTGCCTTATGGAGAACAACGCAAGGTCCAGGGACATCCGGTGCTATCGACCCCGCTCTACAACCTGCTTAGGCAGCAGATTAAACAGGGCGGCAAGGCTGTTCTGCAATTACCCTCTTCGCCTTTGCTATCGACGTCCGCCCTGAGCCAGCTCGGTACGGACAAAAAACTGCAAAGCAAACTCCAGCAGCTTAGGGTCTGGCAGAAAAGCGGTCAGTTGATGTTGGCAGTAGACCCGACCCGCCCCCCCTACCCCACTGCCTATAAAGAGCAAAAAGCAACTGTTGAGGCGTCCTCGGCGCTTCCCCGCTTTATCAGTCAGAGCCTGAATCGTCAGCCCCCCGAACTGCAATCACCAACGATCACCGACAGTCAAATCCTATGGCCAACCGCTAGTGCCAACGACTACGGCCTGCCCCTGATCTTCCAGCTCGAAGAACGCTGGTACGCCGGCTTGCTATTGCAGTTGGCTCGTCAGTATTCAAGCACGACCATTCACTGGCTCGCCAACGATGGCCTTGTTGGTGAGAACGGCCAACGCTACAGCGGCAGTGACGGTTACCTCTATCCCTTGCCAAACACTCAAAATACGCCGTTGCAGTACAGCCTGAAGGACGCATCAAAACAGACCAGCCCTCGAGTATTACTCGTGATAGATGCGAGTCAGTCGAGCCATCAACCGGGCTTGGCATCGGCGATTACGGCACTGCAACAATCACAGTATCTGCATTCTACGCCCTGGAACGGTGGCATTCGTTGGGCTCTGATGCTGTCCATCGCGCTCTATCTACTGATCATCATGCCGCTTTTCGGTGTTTTGCGTGGTAGCCTGTCCAGCCTGCTAATCGGCTTGGCATTAATCACCAGCCAACTGGTCTTACAGCGCCTTTATGGTTACTGGATACCGGTTGCGGAACCGCTACTGTTGCTCTTCCTGGGTTCCGCCCTGATGATGATCCAACTCCGCCAGCAACAAGGCTACCAGCAGCTGCAACGCCGCTATCAGGACAAATCAATACAGCTCGGTAGCACCCTCTACCATCAGGGTAAATTGAACGAAGCGGCTTCGGCGATCAATGGCTGTGGTACCAGCGATGAGCTCCTTGCCCTGACCTACGATATTGCCCAGCAGCAGGAGCAAACCCAGGACCTGCAGGGCGCCCTGCAAAACTACACCCAGATCAAGCAACGCCGTCGCCAATTCAAGGATGTGGGCGAACGGATCGACAAACTCAGCGGCAAGCTGGGCGATACCGTTGCGGACATTTCCCTGGCCGCCACTCAAACCATGATGCTGCCCGAGCAAAGTGGTTCCACTCCGCACCTGGGGCGCTACGAAGTCATTCGAGAAATTGGTCGAGGTGCCATGGGGGTAGTCTACCTCGGACGAGACCCTCGCATCGCTCGCACCGTGGCGATTAAAACCCTGACCTACGATCAGTTTGAAAGCTCGCGCATCAAAGAGATGAAGAGCCGTTTTTTCCGCGAAGCGGAAGCCGCCGGGCGCCTCAACCACCCCAACATTGTCACCGTGTTCGATATGGGCGAAGAGCAAAGCCTGGCGTTTATTGCCATGGATTTCGCCAAGGGATCACCACTCAACCGCCACTGTAAACCGGGCACCCTGCTACCGGTCAGTACCGTTTATCGCATCGTCGAAGAGGTGGCCAGCGCGCTCAGCTACGCGCATCAGCAAAAAATCGTGCACCGGGATATCAAACCGGGCAATATCATGTTTGATGCCGACAGTGGTGAAGTCAAGGTGACCGATTTTGGCATCGCCCGCATCAGCGACGACTCGCAAACCAAAACCGGCAGCATTCTGGGCAGCCCCTTGTACATGTCCCCTGAACAGCTCAAGGGCTCAAAGGTCACCGGGACCGCCGACATCTACAGCCTGGGGGTTACTTTTTACCAGCTGCTAACGGGCGAACTGCCTTTCCATGGTGACAGTCTGGCCAATCTGACGTACCAGATCATCAATGGTAAATACAAAAGCGTGCGCACTCACCGCAGCGAGCTGCCCGCCAGTGCCACACGCATCGTGAACAAAGCGCTGCAAAAAGACGCCAGCAAACGCTATCAGGATGCCAGCGAAATGGCGGAAGCACTGCGCAAATCCATCAACAAGGAGTTCGCTCGCGAACCCGCCTGACACCGGAGACTATCATGGCAATACTGGCACAACTAATCGACGATGTAGTGGTCAATCGCGTCGAGATCGACCGCCCCGAAATTACCCTCGGGCGCCATCCCGACAATGATGTCGAAATTAGCGAGGCGTCCGTGAGCAGCCGCCATGCGCGCCTGATTCGTGAACCCAATGCCGCTATCAGCAGCATTATTGATATCTACATCGAAGACCTGGACAGCACCAACGGCACCTTCGTTAATAACCAGCGAGTCAATGGCCGCTGCAAGCTGCACAACAACGATTTGATTCGTATCGCCTGGAATCATTTCAAGTTTGTCGACGATAGCGAAAGCACGCTCGAACAAACCGTGTTCAGTATCGACACCGACTGATTAGAGCGAACCTTACCAACGCGGGCTGACAGGTTCGGCCTGCGCGGCTACAATACGCCGCTTTTCGCCCCTCCAGGACCTGCCTTGAACTCTTTTGACGTTATTATTATCGGCGCTGGCGCCTCCGGCCTGATGTGCGCCCTGATAGCCGGCGCCCGTGGTCGACGCGTACTGGTAGTGGATAAAAGCAACAAAGTGGGCAAGAAAATCCTTCTATCCGGGGGCGGACGCTGCAACTTTACCAATCTTGACGTTAGCGCCAATAACTATCTGGCTGACAACCCCCACTTTTGCAAGTCCGCCCTTAGCCGGTATACCCAATGGGATTTTATTTCGATGGTTTCAAGCCACGAGATAGTCTGGCACGAACGGGACCATGGGCAACTCTTCTGCGACGACAGTGCCAAAGAGATCCTGGCCATGCTGCTCGATCAATGCGAGCAGTCCGGAGTGGAAATACGCACCCGCTGTGACGTCGAGCGGATCAATAGCAAATCGGGCTATCGACTCGAGACTAACCAGGGCACCTTTAGCTGTGAATCTCTGGTGATTGCAACCGGCGGACTCTCCTTCCCAACGATGGGGGCCACAGGCTTCGGCTATGAGATTGCTTTGCAATTTGGTCATCAGGTACACCCGACATCGGCCGGTCTGGTACCTTTTACGTTTAGCGATCAGATTAAAGGTTTGTGCGAACGCCTGTCCGGTACGGCAATCGATGTCAGCATTGCCTGCAATCAGCAATCATTTAGCGAGGCCATGCTGTTTACCCACCGGGGTCTCAGCGGCCCCGCGGTATTGCAGATCTCCAATTACTGGCAGCCTGGGCAGTCTGTCAATATCGATCTCATCCCCTCCGAAAACGCCGAGTCATTATTGCTTGAACTCAAACAGGAACACCCGAAAAGCCTGCTGCGTACCCTGCTGGCCCGCTATCTACCGAAGGCCCTGGTGGCCGAGCTCGAGCAGCTGTGGTGGGGCGAATACGCTGACACTGATATGGCTCAAATACCCGACAAATGCCTGTTGGAGATTGCCCGGCTGCTGAATAACTGGTCTCTCAAACCCGCTGGAACCGAAGGCTACCGAACAGCCGAGGTTACGCTGGGAGGGGTCAGTAGCGACCAGCTTTCCTCCAAAACCATGGAAAGTAAACTCCAGCCCGGACTCTATTTTATCGGCGAAGTGGTCGATGTCACCGGCTGGCTGGGTGGCTACAATTTCCAATGGGCCTGGGCATCAGGCCATGCGGCTGGTGAAGTCGTCTGATCTCAGGCAGTCATTCCTGGGGCACCTCTGATTCATTCAGATAGATCTCTGCGGATCCTGGAAATGGTTTTTATCTAGGCGAAGCTCGCCGTTCATGTCGAGACCTGGACAAGGGCTTCAACACCGAGAAAAACCATTTTCAGGGCCGCCCTACGGGGCTTTCGGGCGAATCCAGCCTCTTTGTTATGCCTTTTTGAAAGGTCTCGACCTTACTGCAAAGGCGTGCCGCGATTCTGAATTCGCCAGAAAGCCAGAGTTCATCTGAATGAATCAGAGGTGCCCTTGACTAGCCACTGGGAAAAACCCACTCCACTGCTATATTTCCTATAGCAATAATGCCCCAAGAGGCTCTACGGATGCCTGTATTGAAGAAAAACATCTGGCTTGTTTTCTACGCTCTGGTCCTCACCGGCTCCATACTGCTGGCTTACATCTCCTACGTTCGCTGGTACGACATCAAGGAGAGTCTGCAAAAACAACAACAATATCAGGTCGAGCTGGTCAAAAATTCTGTCAGTTCAGTGCTGGAGAATCAGTCGATACTGCTGCGAGTCATTGGCTCCCAAATAACTAAAGACGTCTTCCTCAATCATCCCGATGCGATTCGATCCCTATTCGATGAACAGCTCAGATTGAACCCGGAACTGGCCGGAATTGGCGTATCGCGACCCGATGGCACACCTTTTATTGTTTCCAAAAACCTAAGGCAACTGCCCCGGTTAAACCTGTCGACCGCCAAAGAGACCAGCGAGAGTTTTAAGCGCGCATTAGTTAGTCAGGATGTCGTTATTGGCCGAACCTACTATCACCCCAATTTAAAAGAATGGATTATTCCTATTCGAAAAAGCTTGCGCACGCAAGAGGGAGAGCTTTATGGCCTGGTAGCCGTTGGTGTTTATCTGGAAGGCACCAGTTTTTGGAGCAGCGCCACTCATATCAATCCACACCATCAGCTATCCGTTGTGCGCGACTCAGACCTCTATTTTCAGTTCTACTCCTCGGGCTGGAATAATTCACAACAGAGTTATAACAAACCATTAACACAGAACAGTTTTGACACCTTCGTTCAGCGTTCCACGGAAAAGTATCAGATTTCCGAATTTGAATTACGCAATGGCTCAACCCAAATATCACTGGAATATAACGTTCGTGGCGACTCCGTTTTTTCTGATATCCGCTTCAACCCCGACTTAGGCCTCTGGTTTGTTTCAGAAATGAAAAACTCCGCGGTTTGGGATGTTTTTTATCACACGTTTTGGATCTACTGCCTAATTTTTGGCAGCACACTTGTCATCATCTTTTTCTTGTTCAAGCTTATCTATCAAGCCGATAAAAAGCGCCATCAGGCACTTGTTTATCAAGCTCATCACGACAAATTAACAGCACTACCTAACCGAAACTACATTTTGTACAAGGAAGCAGAACGTTTCGAAAAGCCTGACAATCCCTTCTCCATTATCTTTATTGATATGGACCGTTTTAAAAACATTAACGACAGTTATGGACATAAATTCGGAGATAAGGTTCTTATCGAAATCACTCGACGCTTAAAGGTCAGCTGTAATAGCAACGATTTAATCGCCCGACTGTCGGGAGACGAGTTTTTGATACTGACTTCGGAGACCAACCCGACAGAACTTACCAGCAAAGCGAAAAAGATTATTCAGACACTGTGCGAACCCTACGACATCAACAAACAGCATTTTATATTGGGGGCCAGTGCCGGTATTGCCCAGTATCCCGCCCACGGAGACAATCTGGAAGCGGTGCTAAGCTCGGCCGACCTCGCCATGTTCGACGCTAAAACACTCAAATCTTCCGTATCGTTCTTTGACCCTATTATGATGAATGATCATATTGATCGTCTTAAAATCGAACAAGAGCTGCATCGAGGGTTGAGTGAATCCGAATTTTATATGGTCTACCAACCCAAAATAGATGGTGACGGAAAAGTCTATGGTGTCGAAGCCCTGGTTCGATGGAAAAACCAGCAGCTTGGTTTTGTGCCGCCCGATCGTTTTATCTCGGTAGCCGAGTCCTGCGGCTTGATCCCGGCCCTTGGCGAATTCATCATAAAAACCACACTGACTGATATCGCCTCACTGCAAAAAGAGATTGATTTTGAATTCAATGTGGCGATCAATATTTCGGTACAACAGTTTTTCCATGCCAACTTCGTTGATCTGCTTGAGCAAGAGATCGCTGGCAGAAACATCCCTTACGATAAGATCACCCTCGAAATCACCGAAAGCCTTTTTATTGAAGATATCGATGCCCTGTTATTAATCCTGCAACGCATTCGATCATTAGGTATGGAAATTTCCCTGGATGATTTCGGCACCGGCTTCTCATCCCTTGGCATGCTGCGTCGCCTGCCCATTGACGAACTAAAAATTGATAAAAGCTTTGTTGATAACATCCTCACCGAAGAACCCGCACGACAAATGGTGCAAAGCATCATAGCCATCAGTCAGAATTATCAGATGAGCGTAATCGCCGAGGGAGTGGAAGAGATTGAACAGGCCCAATTGCTGAAAGACTTCGGCTGTTATCATTTCCAGGGCTATCACTTTGCTCGCCCACTTCCCCTGGATGAACTCCGAGAGTTTATTATCCACAATCGGGCCCAGGCTTCACCTGTTGCTGACTAGTGCACGGCTCGGCTCACCGGATTCATTCGGTTTTCTTCCTTTCAGGCCCTTTTGCGTATCATACGGGGTGCCTTAACCCCTGTTTGGGGTTTACAATGCGCGCCAGAACCCTTTCCTAACCATCCCTATGAGGCTCGACATTGTTCAACCAACTCGCCCTGAGCGAACGCCTGTTAAAAGCGCTCGATACCCTTGGCTTTACCGAGCCCACTCCGGTCCAACAAAAATCGATTCCACCGGCGCTGAGCGGTAAAGACCTGCTGGTCTGCGCTCGCACCGGCAGCGGCAAAACCGCCGCCTTTGTCTTGCCTATCCTGCACCGGCTGCACGAAAGCCCCAAGCCCAATTCCCAGGCTCGGGCACTGATCATGGTACCCACTCGGGAACTCGCTCGTCAGGTCATGAAAGCCTGCCAGCAACTGGGACAATTCACCTTTATCAAAGCCGGCATGATCATCGGCGGTGAGGGCTTCAAGGAGCAGCGAGCCATGCTGCGCAAGAACCCGGAGATACTGGTCGCCACTCCGGGACGCCTGGTCGAGCATCTGGAAGCGGAATCGCTGCATCTGGATGACATCGAGGCACTGGTGCTTGACGAAGCGGACCGCATGCTGGAGATGGGCTTTAGCGAGGATCTGGAAAAGATCTGCAGCGCCTGTGCTAGCGAACGCCAAACCCTGCTCTATTCCGCCACGTTAAAACGCCGAGGGCTCGATACGATCATCGGCCTGGCACTGGATAACCCTGAGTCGTTGATTCTGGATACTCCCCGCAAGCAGAACGATGACATCATTCAACAGATGATTCTGGCTGACGATAACGACCACAAAACCGCCCTGATCAGTCACTTGCTGGAAAACGATCCTTTCGACAAAGCCCTGATATTTACCAATACCCGCACCATGGCCGATCAACTCTGTGGGCAGCTGCGAGGCAAAGGGTTACCGGTTGGCGTGCTGCATGGCGAAATGAATCAGCAGGAACGCACCCATGTAATGCAGCTGTTCCGTGACGGTCACTTCAAAGTGTTGGTCGCCACCGATCTCGCGGCTCGCGGGCTGGATGTCAAAGGCATCGATCTGGTGATCAACTACGATATGCCCCGCAATGGTGATGACTACATTCATCGCATTGGCCGAACCGGGCGAGCGGACACCGCCGGCGTTGCTATCAGCCTGATCTGCGCCTATGACTGGAACCTCAAAGCCGGTATCGAGCGTTATATCAATACCGGATTGCGCAAACGCCATATCGAAGGTCTGATCGCCAACTATAAAGGCCCGAAAAAGGTCAAGAGTTCGGGCAAGGCCGTGGGCAGCAAAAAGAAGAAGGCCTCGGCCACAAAGAAACGTCCCGAGGCCAAAGGCGGTGCTAGATCGGCAGCGAACAAAGACGCTAAAAAAGGCCCAAAGGCAGCAGCAAAGCCAGCCCCCCAAGGGCGTAAAAGCGTTGCTAAAGGCACCGCAAAATCGAATCCCTGGGGAGAAGAAGCGGGTTTCGAGCCCCCGAAGCGGCGCAAATAACACCGAGCTATCAACTGTCAGCGGCACGCCCGAAGCTCTTATCTTCGAGCGCCTGCATTCGACTTGCCTTCAGGTCGTTCTGGCTGATAAGCCCGCCGCAATTTCGTGATCAGTGGTGATGACCACCGACGCCATGGGCATGGCCATGGGCCTTTTCCTCATCGCTGGCATCGCGCACATCGATAATTTCAATATCGTAATGCAGATCCATGCCCGCAAAGGGATGGTTGGTATCCACATCCACATTAAAACGGCCGGATTTTATAATCGTCACCGGACGCGGACCATTTTCAGTATTCACGCTAACCACCGCGCCAGGCATTAGCAGCGATTTCTTTTTGACCAGCAGGTGTTTGATAGGTATGCGCTGTTCGCTGCCCTCAACCCGCTCGCCATATCCGTCTTTGGCGACCACCACCGTACTGAAACGAGTACCCTGCTCGCGATCGGTCATGGCCATTTCCAAACCCGGAATCATATTATTATGACCATGCAAATACGCCACCGGATCGTTGTCGTAGGAGCTCTCCAGCTCATTGCCTTCGCTATCGTTCAAACGGTAATGAAACTGCACCACCTTATCGGCTTCGACCTTCATCGCGGTTACTCCAAAGAGGAAAATGGGCGCACATTATCGGGGCAGCCTTACGCCTTGGCAACCATTGCCTGACAATCAGGCCGCGCTTCCGGACCTGGCCGACTTGGCCTGGCTCGACGAGCTACTGCCACGACCAGCGGCAGGCTTGGGTCTAGAGGCGCTTTTAGCCCTGTTCGTACCCGCGGCCTTACTCGCACCGGCCGCCTTGCCGGCACCAGGCTTTGCTCGACTGCCATTCGCAGCTGTTGTCCCTCGGTTGCGTTTGGGCTTTTTCGCGCCTTTGCCTCGCCATTTTCTTGCGGGTGCTTGCACCGCCCCAAACGCTGTTGGCAGATTGGCCTGGGACAGTACAATCAAGGCTTGCAGGCTCTGTTGCAAGGGTTGCATAAAGCCCTGATAGTTCGACTGACGTTCGCAAATGGCTTCCAGCTGCGCTTCCCAGCGCGCCGTCATATCCGGGGTTGCCACCGCCTCAGGCAAACTGTTTATCAGGGCGTTACCGATCTCGCTGGCGCGAATCTGCTTGCCCTGGCGCTGCAAAAACTGGCGCTGAAACAACAGTTCGATAATACCAGCCCTGGTGGCTTCTGTGCCCAGACCATCGGTATCGCGAAGAATACGGCGGGTGTCCGGATCGCTGACAAAACGGGCAATACCGGTCATCGCGGCCAGCAATGTAGCATCGGTAAAATGTTTCAGCGGCTGGGTCTGCTTGTCTTTCACCGCCGCCTGCAGGCATAACAACGAATCTCCTTGCTTTAGGTCGGGCAAGGTTTGAATGGGAGGCGCATCCTTATCATCACCTGACGAAGCAACATCACCCACTTGAGAAGCGTCGGCTTTATTCTTTTTGGTGGCTGGCAACAGGGCTTTCCATCCTGGCTGTAGAACCTGGCGGGCCCTGGCTTCGAATTGGCCACCGGATAATGTGAGAAATACTCTCGTATCGCGATAACACCAGGCATCATAAAACTGCATCAGATATTGACGTGCGATCAATTCGTACAACTGCAATTCCCGACGGTCCAGTTTAGCGGTATCCAGCTGGCGCTCTGTCGGGATAATGGCGTGATGTGCCGTCACCCTGGCATCATTCCAGGCCCGTCCTCGCTGTTTCAGGTTGGCATGGGTCACTGCATCGCCAAGCCCCGTGCAATTAGTAGCAATTGCATGGGTTACCTTACCCACCTCCTGAAAGTGCTGAACGGGTAAGTAGCGGCAATCAGAGCGGGGGTAAGTAATCAACTTATGACGCTCATAGAGCTGCTGACACAGATCCAGCACCTGTTTGGCACTAAGCCCAAAGCGCTTGGCTGCATCGATCTGCAAGGCCGACAAATTATAGGGCAAAGGCGCAAGCTGTCTGCCTTCTTTTCCCTTAAGGCTCTCTACCGTTGCCGTTTGGCCCTGTATGCGCTGCACCACGTTATCGGCCAGCGAACGGTTCAACACCCTGCCCTCTTCGTCCTGATGGGGACGGCAAGCCTCACTGGGCAACCATTTGGCGTTAAAGGTGTCACCCGTTGCCGTTTGCAATTGCGCCCAGACCTCAAAATAGGCCTTGCTTTGAAAGTGTTCGATCTCGGCATCGCGCTGCACCACCAGCCCCAGCACCGGCGTCTGCACCCGGCCGACACTCAGTAACCCCTGGAAACCGACCTTTCGACCCTGCAATGTCGTGGCGCGGGTCATATTGATGCCATACAGCCAGTCCGCCCTGGAACGGGCCAGGGCCGACACCGAGAGCGGCATAAATTCTTTATTGGGGCGCAGGTCAGCGAGTGAGCGCAAGACCGATTGGGGGTTGAGATCGCTGATCAGGCAGCGCTTAACCGCCTCGAAACGCTGGCCTTTCACTCCCAGGTAATCGAGCACCTCATCCACCAGCAGCTGGCCTTCGCGATCAGGATCCCCCGCATGCACCAGCTGATCAGCTTGCTTGACCAGCTTACGCAGTACCGACAACTGTTTACGGGACTGCGGGCGCGGCTTCAGTTGCCAGCTCTCGGGAACGATGGGAAGGTGCTCCATCTGCCACTGTTTAAATGCCGGGTCGTAGGCTTCCGGTTCGGCTTGTTCCAGCAGGTGACCTATGCACCAGCTGACACAATCGCCATTGCCCAACCAGATACAACCATCCTCCTTACGATGAGGCTTGGGCAGTACGGCGGCAATGGCCCGCCCCAGGCTGGGCTTTTCAGCAATATAGAGTTTCATTCGAAAGCGCCAAAATACTGTACATAAAAACAGTATACTAGACCGCTTTTGAGCACATGCCAACCCGGAACGACATGGCCCTATAGGGATATACGACTCAGGTGCGAATAAACCTTAAGAGCAGATTATTGGCCGGCATAGCATCCTCGCCCTGTAACACCAGCCCGACCCGAGCCGAGCGGGAAGCAATATCAGCCATATCCTTGATACCGCTATCGGGGTCACGCTCCCGCAACCAGACATCCAGCTCCCGATTGCCTTCGCTGGTGTATTGCCCGTCACGGTTAAAGGGTCCGTAAGCGCAAAACACAGCCCCGGAAGCCAAGTGAGTGGCAACCCCTGCGAGTAACGCCTCGACCACCGACCAGCCGACAAAATGCAGGGTATTGGCGGTAAAGGCGCCGCCATACCGATCCGAAAGCGGCCAGGGATTCGAGGTGACATCGAGCACAAGCGGGGGCAACACATTGTCCAACGCGGCCTCTTGACGCCAAAGCTCAATCCCCGGCAAGGCTGGAGCCAAATCACTGGGCTGCCATTTCAGATGAGGCAGATGCCGAGCCATATAGACCGCATGTTGGCCGGTACCACTGCCAACTTCCAACACGCTCCCAACCTCGGCGAAGTGCGCCTGAAGCGCCTCGCATATCGCCTGCTGATTGCGCAGGCAGGGCTGACTGACGGGCTTGTCCATAACAGAGATTAACTCACCGCCTTACGATACCGCGCGGGGGTTACCCCCACCAGCTGGCGAAACACCCGACCGAAGTGGCTCTGGTTACTGAAACCGCAGTCCAGGGCGATCTCGGCAATCGATTCCGCCCCCGACAAACGCTCACGGGCATGCTCGATGCGCAAGCGAGTCAGATACTGGTGCGGCGTGCAGGCCATGCTGATACGAAACATGCGATTGAAGTGGAACGGACTCAGCTGGGCTATGCCGGCCAATTCCTCCAGCGACAACGCACGGTGCAGTTGGTCTCGCATATACTCCTCGACCCGCTTGCGCACGGCCAGCGTAAGCCCGCCACGAAACAGACCCGGATCGGTTCCCGGTCGCACATAGCGCTTTAAAAGATGCAACATGACGGCTTCGCTGGCTTGTTGCAGCGCCAGGGTTTGTTCCACCCCCTGCCATTGCAACGGCATCATTTCCCGGTGCATCAGGCTAACCAGCTCGGGGTCGTCAAAATAGGTCAGGTCTGGCAAAGCCACCCGCCGCGGGTCCAGATCCAGCGCCGTCAGAGCCAGTTGCCCAAGCGCCTCATCGGTAAAGTAGAGATGGATAAACTCCAGATAATCGTCAATCTCCCACTGTGAGTCGTGCCCCACCGGGAACAGGCAGAGGCTATCGGGCTGACCTTTTAGCTGCGGCAGATCCCTGCGGCGAATACTGGGACCACCGCCCTGCAGGTAAAGGCTCAGGGTATGGTGATTGAGATTTTCGTAACTGACCCGGTCCTGATGATTGCTCCAATGGCCCAGGCTGATGCCACCGGGCAGGGTCATCTGCTGGTGACGCTGCGCCCGGGATGCCCCCAGCGTCTCATCCACGCGGGACGAGATATCTGCAGGAGTTGCCGAAGAAGATGGAGTAACCGAATTCATAACGCCAGTGTACCACTGTTGCCTGCTGACTCAGATTCAAATCCTTCGTGACTCATCCAGTAACCGCAAGATCAGAACAAAATCGCAAGATCGTGATATTCGAAGACCCGGCTCATCATCCAAACTGACCACCACAGAACACAACCTGACACATAACGCGGCTCTGACTCAGTCCCATTCGCCAGGCCCGGGACCACAAGCCACATTGAGGATACGGATCATCATGAACGCCACACTTTACCTCTCTACCGTCTTGATCTGGGGCACCACCTGGATCGCGATCCACTGGCAACTGGGAGACGTTCCCGTACTGGCTTCGGTGTTCTACCGTTTTGCCATAGCCGCAGCACTGTTACTGCCCCTGCTCTACCTGAGTGGTCGCGTGCAGGCTACCAACCGGCGGGATCATGGCTTTATGGTGCTTCAGGGGATCTGCCTGTTTTCAATGAATTTCGTTTGCTTCTATACCGCAGGGCTCACGGTCACCAGTGGTCTGATGTCGGTCATCTTCTCCGCCGCCACCCTGTTCAACGCCTTTAACAGTCGGCTGATCTGGGGTGAACGCCCTGCCCCTGTGGTGTTTGTCGCCGGTGGGCTTGGTATCGCCGGACTGGTGCTGATGTTCTGGCCCGAGCTCAGCAAGGGCTCGGCAGACCTCAAGGGTATCCTGCTCGCGACCCTCGGCACCTATCTCTTTTCCCTCGGCAATATGGTGTCGTTGCGTCACAGCAAGAAAGGCCTGAAACCCATCACCAGCAATGCCTACGCGATGATCTACGGATCCCTGGTACTGGCAGCGCTGCTGGCGATCACGGGAACTCCGCTGGCCTGGGACAGCGAACCTCGCTATATCGGCAGCCTGCTCTACCTCTCGGTGATTGGCACCATCGTGGGTTTCACCGCGTACCTGTCACTGGTGGCTCGTATCGGCGCCAACAAGGCGGCCTATGCCACAGTGATGTTTCCGGTCGTTGCCCTGACGCTCTCCACCTGGTTCGAAGGCTATCAATGGACCATCGCCAGCGTTGCCGGGCTGGTTTTGGTTCTGGCGGGTAATGCCCTCATGTTGGGATTGCGCTGGCCCGACCTGTTACGTCCGCGCACCGCCAAAGTCACGGAAAGCTAATCCAGCCATTGCCAAGGGCAACACACCTGATCCAACCCCAGCTTTGTCTGGGGTTGCACCCACTCTCCAACCTGCAATAATCCATGCATTACCCTTTGGAGAGATCTCATGCAGATTAATGCCGCTTTTGATGGTGGAAACATCGAGGTTGTCAGTGCCGAGCGTGCCGACGATATCCAGCTGAATATCCGCACCGATCACAACAGCGATTTCTATCAATGGTTTTATTTTCGCCTCAGTGGCGTGCGCGGCCAGGCCTGCCATATGAAAATCCTCAACGCCGCCGGCGCGGCCTACCCCGGTGGCTGGGAAAACTACGCAGCGGTTGCCTCTTACGATCGAAAAAGCTGGTTTCGGGTTCCTACCACTTACCGTGATGGAGTGCTGGGCATCAAGCACGAACCCGTACACAACGCCGTGTACTACGCCTACTTCGCCCCCTATTCGATGGAGCAACACGCCGATTTTATCGCCAGTTTGCAAACCCATAGCAGGGTGCAGCTAAAGGTATTGGGTGAAACCCTGGACGGACAGCCGCTGGATCAACTGGTTATTGGCGAGCCCGGCGCCGGCAAGAAAAAGCTCTGGATTCAGGCCCGCCAACATCCCGGTGAAACCATGGCCTCCTGGTGGATGGAAGGCTTCGTACCTCGCCTGCTCGACAGCAACGACGCCATTGCTCGCGCCTTGCTGGACAAAGCCGTTTTTTATGTGGTGCCCAATATGAACCCGGACGGCAGTCGCCGCGGACATTTGCGCACCAATGCCGCCGGCGCCAACCTCAACCGGGAGTGGCTGACACCCACGGCTGAACACAGCCCGGAAGTCCTGTTAGTACGCGAACAGATGGCGCAAATCGGGGTCGATTTCTGCCTCGATGTTCACGGTGATGAAGCCCTGCCCTATAACTTTATTGCCGGCACCCACGGTATCCCCTCCTGGAATGAGCAGCGGCTCAATGCCCACAACGGTTTTGGCCAGGCTCTGCGCCGTGCCAATCCGGATTTCCAGATGGTTCACGGTTACCCGGATAACCAGCCGGGCAATGCCAATATGAACATGTGCACCAACTACGTGGCAGAAACCTTCGACTGTGTTGCAATCACCCTGGAGATGCCCTTCAAGGATACCGCCGACACGCCGCAGCCCAAGGAAGGCTGGTCCCCGGTGCGCTGCAAGCGCCTTGGGGCAAGTGCCCTGGACGCCCTGCACGATATTATCGATCAGCTGTAACTTTCAGCAGAACCAAAAAAACGGCCGATCAGTGATGCTGATTGGCCGTTTTTTAAAACAGCTTTATCGCTCGATAACCTTCTACCCCAGCACTTTCTGCAACCAGCGGGAGATATCACCAATCTGCTGCGGACACACCTGATGCTCCATCGGGTAGGTACGATATTCCGGTGCATAACCCCAGGACTGCAAAACCGCCACCGCATGCTTACCCAGAGCCTCCGGTACCACAGGATCGTACATGCCATGATCGACGATCATCGGTAGCTGGCGATTGGCCTCGCTGCGCTCCAGGGTTTCGTGGGTAGCCAGATAGGTCGATAACGCCATCAGCCCGGCCAGGGGTTTGTCATAGCTCAGCGCCGTTTGATAAGCCACTGCGCCGCCCTGGGAGAAACCCGCCAGCAGAATACGCTGACTGTCGATACCCCGTTCGATCTCCCGCTCGATCAACGCGGTAATCGCATTCGCCGATTGCATAATCTGGCTTTGATCGATCTTGCGGTCGATATCCATCGATAGAATGTCATACCAGGCGGGCATCACCATACCGCCATTGATCGTCACCGGAATCTGCGGCGCATGGGGAAACACAAAGCGCACCGCCATGGATTCGGGCAAACCTAATTCGGGCACGATGGGCTCGAAATCATGACCGCTGGCGCCCAACCCATGCAACCAGATAACGGCACTGGTAGCGGGTTGCTCAGGTTCAATTTCGATGCAGGGTAAATAGCTCATAGGGGCTCCTTGTTGATGGCCGCCATTATCTACGTTGTGCACAGCCTCAGCAAATTCTGAAAGGCTCGACAAACCGGAACCCTTATCGCTAGCATGGGTCCAAATTGGACAATCGTGATTCATCACAGCTACTTTTTTCACAACAACTAGAGCACTGCACATACAATGGATCCTGTAACCCAGGGCGTTCTGGGCGCTACCCTGGCCCAAGCGGCCAGCAAACCCAGGTTTATTATCGGCGCGACATTACTCGGAATCGCCGGCGGCATGGCACCCGATCTGGATATTCTGATTCGCTCCGAAACCGATCCATTGCTGTACCTGGAATTTCACCGGCAGTTTACCCATTCGTTGTTTTTTATCCCCTTCGGCGGTGCCCTGGTGGGCTTTTTGATGCACTGGGTATTGGGTAAGCGTTGCGGTCTGTTGGTGTGGCAAAGCCTGCTGTTTGCCACCCTGGGGTTTGCTACCCACGCCTTGCTGGACGCCTGCACCACCTACGGCACCCAACTGCTCTGGCCCTTCAGCAATGCAAGGGTGGCCTGGAATACCCTGTCCATTATCGACCCCCTTTATACCCTGCCTTTGCTGGCCCTGATCATCGCTGCGGCGCTCAAACGGCGACCGACATTCGCCCGCATCGCGCTGGCATGGGCCCTGATCTACCCCACCATCGGCATGGTACAACGGGATCGGGCCGAAACCATTGGTTGGGAGATCGCCAGCCAACGCGGCCACGAACCGATTCGCCTGGAAGCCAAACCCAGTTTCGCCAATTTGCTGGTGTGGAAAATCGTCTATGAAACCGACCAGCATTATTACGTCGACGCCGTTCGGGTGGCCGCCAACCATAAGGTCTATCCGGGACAACATATTCAAAAGCTGAATATTGCTCGCGATCTGCCCTGGCTGGATCCTGCATCGCAGCAAGCTCAGGATATCGAACGTTTCCGCTGGTTTTCCAACGGTTACATCGCCAGGGATCCAGAGCGTCCAAACCGGGTGGTGGATGTGCGTTACTCCATTATCCCGAACGAGATCAAAGCCCTCTGGGGTATCGAGTTAAATCCATTGGCCGATCATCGACAGCATGTTCAATACCAGGAGGGGCGCGATACCGGCCAGCAGAATCGCGACAAATTCTGGAGTATGTTGTTCGACTGAAACCCTTGCAGGATTGCCCCCCGACGCCGAGCACTCACAGAGTATGCCCTGCCGCCTTGCTACCCTGCTGGACCAAGTATCATCACGAGAAAGAAAGGTGTTGATCGCGAATCAGGGGCTAACGCGATCGACGCCGAAGCCACCAGCGCCACAGGGCCAGCGCCGCAACCAGCAATAGCGCCACAATGCTGGTGATAAAGGCGCCGAAGCTCATCAAAGGCGACTCCACAATTCGATAGCCGGTACCCCCCAGGTTACGTTGGATCACCTCGTTCATCTGCTCGACGGTCAAGGACTCGGTGGCCGCTTCCATATCAAGAAAGCGATCGCCTTGCAGCTCAAACAGTGAGGCCGTGTACAGATCGGCCAATGAGCTGTTGGTTTCATAGCTGATGCTGTATTCCAGCAAATCGGTACGAATCAGGCTTTGCAGGGTTTCTTGATCGATGCCCTGCACTTTCAGTTCGGCAAAGATTTGCTCAATGATCTCCAACGCCAGGTTTTCATCATCCGGAGACACATCGGCATACCCCCACAGCCAACCACCGCGTGAATCTTTTAAAGACGAGGTCCCCGGGGTATAGGTAATCCCCTCCCGCGTGCGCAGCCGGGCATAGAGTTCGTTGTCCACATAACGATCCAGAATGGTCAGAGCGTAAAGGTCCGGCGAGTAGAGATTTTCCGTCAGATAGACCACCCCCACTTCGCTCTCACTACCAAACAGCGATGACAGAGTGCCATCGTATTTCGCCCGAGCCGGTGTCAGGTAAGGCGTCAGAGGAGGCACCTGAACGGGCTTGGCGATCATCTGGCCGAAGGTCTGTTCAATGGTGGTGAGCAAATCATTATCGATATCCCCAACCACGATCAGAGTCATATTTGCGGGAACATAATGTTTATCCCGCTCATCCACCAGGCGTTGTCGATCCAGATGATTGGCGGTATCCAGCACCGGACACAGGGCTTCCATATCGTACATAAATTTGGACGCCGCACTGTGAAACAACCCCATTTCAAACAACCAGTTATAGACCGCACTGTCATCGTGGCCCGATTCACGATGCACCACATCACGACTGTTCGCGACTCGGTCTTCGGTAAAACGAGTATCCGTCATCATCTGATAGAGCAAAGAGACCGCTTCATTTTGATAACCGCTGTACAGGTCGAAGTGATATTCGGTTTGTTCCGTGTCGGTATAGGCATTCCAGGATGCCCCCCAGCTGCTGACCAGGTCTTCCAGCTCGGTTTCACTGTATTGGCTGGTGCCACTGAACATCATGTGCTCCAGCAGGTGGGGCAGTTCGCGATCCTCGCAGCTGTAATGGTCCATGCCAATACCCACCACCAGGCGGATGGAAACGTTATGAGCCCCGTCGGTCGGTTTCAGCAACACCTTCAGGCCGTTGGCCAGATCTATACGATCAACCTGATACAGCCCATCCCGGCTATAACGTTCTGCCTGAACCGCATTCGCCCCACCAAGCCAGGACATAGACACACTCAGAGCCACGACCAGGAGACGAGTAAGACATCGGCAACCAAAAGCCCTGGCCGTTAAACCCGTTTGAAACTTAAATGAAAGCAATGCCATGGAAACTCGCTGGTTAATTCGTTTCCAAAGGGTAGGCAAAAACCGAGAATAAAAAAAGCCCGCCTGTCGATCTCCATCAACAGGCGGGCTTAAAACTCGACCAACTCTTATAAGGTGACGCTGTTTTAGCTAAGGCAACTCTGACCGATTTAGATAACGTGCTGCCGGGGTTTCAGACGCATCAAACAGCGTTACTCCAATTTTTTCAGCAAAGGAGCATGACATGCGTCATTCGACATTGTCATCAAGCACCCGATCAATAGGTTTTATACGGCAGAAACTTACCCGACATCACCACATTGACACGATCGCCTTTGGGATCCGCTTCGCGCTGAATATCCATGGAAAAATCGATGGCGCTCATAATGCCGTCACCAAACTCTTCATGAATCAACTCCTTGATGGTGGTGCCATAGACATTGACCAGCTCATACCAGCGATAGATCAGTGGATCGGTCGGCACCGCCGTGGGTAACGAGCCTTTATAGGGGGCAATTTGCAACCAGGCCACGGCCTCATCGGGCAGGTCGAACAAACGCCCGACAAGTTCCGCCTGACTTTTATCAAGCGCCATCTGTCCCAGGCAAGCCGCCGTCGTCCACTCTTTGGACAGACCGATCTCAGCCGCCACATCCTTCCACTTGATGCCTTTAGTGACCTTGGCAGCCAGAATCATTTGAGTGACTTCATCACGATGACTGATCATAGAGTTTTCCTCTTGTTCGATAAATGGATAACACACTTGGGATCTAATAACGCCGGCAAGATCATCTCTTGCTAGCGGCTGAGCAAAAACACAATCACTGCCGCCAACACCACCGACATGCCCTGCCAAAACAGCACCGGATTCCGGTCGATCAATGGAGGCCGCGTTTTATTGATAAAGGCCTGGTTTGGTTGACGCAGATCCGTTAGAAATTCGGATAAAGTGTCATAACGTTTTTCCGGAAAAGGACTGACGGCTTTCTTCAAGGTCTCATCGACCCAGGCAGGAATTTCCCGCTCCTCATCCAGTACCGATTGATAATTTAGCCGTCGTTGTGCCGCCACGGTTCTGGCCTGGGAAACCCTGGTGCCATAGGGAAACTTTCCGCACAGCATGTGATAGGCCAACACCGCCAATGAATAGATATCCGATGAATAGGTGCCCAGATCGCCCAGAAAATATTCGGGCGCGGTATAAAATGCCGTGCCCAACATCGCCTGTTGCTGCGCCATGGGGGAAGCCTCAACCACGCCCGCGACGCGCGCCGAACCAAAGTCGATAATCTTCACCGTACCGGTTTTATCGATCATGATGTTGTCGGGTTTCAAGTCCTGATACAGAATCTCTTTACGATGCAGCGCCAACAATCCTTTGGCCACCTGATCGATAATGTCCCGAACGGTTTCCAACTCGGGTTTGGGGTTATCAATCAACCACTGCGCCAGGGTCTGGCCTTCGATGTACTCCATCACCGTATAGAGATAATTTCGCTTGCGATGTTGCGGCCCGGCTTTTAACACGTGAGCACTGTTCACCCGACGCGCCACCCACTCCTCCATCAAGAAACGCTCCAGGTAATCAGAATCGGTGCGCAAATCGATTGAGGGGGTTTTCAGAATCACTTGAGTATCGGTGCTTTCATCCAGCGCCAGATAGACATGACTGCGACTGGTTGCATGCACTTCCCGTACAATCTTATAGCCATCGAAACTGGCTCTGGCCTCCAGAATCGGCGCAAAAGGCAGCGCTTCCATTTGATGCTGAATAGCATTGGCATCGGCCTGCGGCAGTTCATTGACCTGGACAATTTGCAAACTCAGATTATCACCGCTGCCCTGCTTAAAGGCCTCGTCGACAATCAACCGCGCGGCGGCATCAAGCTCATCCTGCTGCTCATGAATACTGCGGATCATAAATTCGGCATCGACGAATTCGTAAACACCGTCGGTGGCCAGAATAAAAATATCGCCGCTATCAACGGCTACTGATTGGTGGTCAAGCTCCAGTTGGGATTCAATCCCCATGGCTCGACTCAGATAACTTTGCTCCTGGGACACCCAAAGCCGGTGGTCTTTGGTGAGTTGCTCCAGTGCCTTGTCCTGTAGACGATAAACTCGAGTATCGCCGACATGAAAAATATGTGCCCGGTTGGATTTGATCACCATGGCACTCAGGGTGCTGACATAGCCCCGATCCTTGTCGAAACGAAATTCGCTGTTCAGGGTTTGCGAATGCAGCCAGGAATTGGTCGCGGATAACACGCGCTGTACCGACTGTTTTACCGACCAGGCCTCGGAGGTACAGAAATAATCATCAAGAAAACTTTTTACCGCGGTTTCGCTGGCAATATGACTCACCTGGCTGCTGCTGATACCGTCGGCCATGGCCACAGCAACCCCTTTCAAACTGAGCTGGGGTTCGGTGGGAATACAAAAACCGTAGAAATCCTGATTGCTGGCCTTGCGCCCTTTATCGGAATACTGCCCCACAGAGACTTTCAGCTGACTACTCATAAGTCGATCACTACCCCGGCATTATTCGATAACCATTAATGGCTTCAGGTTGTGCGGCATGAATCTGAACAAAGCCCCAACAAGGGGATCATCGGGGCCTTGCTCAAATTCACAACAACCGGGCGCAAACGTCGACTGCGTTTGAGCCCGATATGCCATCAGGCAGCTACGCGCTTACCCACGGTGCGAACGTGAGTGGTGTAAAGCGTCAGGCCAGTGAAGGCCAAACCACCCACCAGGTTACCCAGCACAGTAGGAATTTCATTCCAGATCAGGTAGTCCATGATGGAGAACTCACCACCCATGATGATGCCAGATGGGAACAGGAACATATTAACGATGGAGTGTTCGAAGCCCATAAAGAAGAACAGCATGATCGGCATCCACATCGCCATCACCTTGCCGCTGACGGTGGTCGAGATCATCGCACCAACAACCCCCATGGAGACCATCCAGTTGCACAGCATGCCGCGCAGGAAAATGGTCGCCCAACCGGCGGCACCAAACTCGGCATAACCCAGGGTACGCGCTTCACCGACCGTGGCGATCTTGGCACCAACCGCACCCGGGTCTGTGTTAAAGCCCATGGTAAAGACAAATGCCATCATCACGGCAACGGTGATGGCACCACCGAAATTACCGATAAACACCAGCCACCAGTTGCGCAAAATGCTTTTGATGGTCACCCCCGGACGACCGTCGAGCCAGGCCAGAGGCGTTAAGACAAACACCCCGGTCAACAGGTCGAAGCCCATCAGGTAGAGCATGCAAAAGCCCACCGGGAATAAAATGGCACCGATTAAAAATACGCCGGTTTTTACCGCAACGGTAATCGCAAACGCCGCCGCCAGGGCCAGAATAGCACCGGCCATAAAGGCCCGAATCAAGGTATCGCGGGTCGACATATGAACTTTGGATTCACCGGCATCTACCATCTTGGTGACAAATTCGGATGGAACTAAATAAGCCATGATATTTCCTCATTGAGCATTAAAGTGTGGGTCATTTGCTTACCGCCAGATGTTGTTTTTGTTCTCTTCAGTCCTGCCTTCGAGGGCAGGTACTGCGCTGGTCCAAATGATACTGTCTCATAGCAAGAGCTATGCCCAACCTCAAAAAAATCAGTTTTAAGCTTAATTATCAATAGGTTAACAAACACCCGACAAAATCCGACAAACATCAACGCGCCACAACGGTGCGAAGCGCAACAGCACTGCTCCGATAACGGGCGCGCACCCATTAAGCACGCACTCACTTCAGCGCACGGCTATCACCGCTGCCGATTGCCTTTTATACTATCGCCCTTTCAATCTCCCCTTCCGGGATAACCACCTGCCCTAATGGAACCCCCAATGTCCGATGTCACGCTAAGTTTCGATACCAAACCCGCGATCGCCCCCGCCATGCTGAAAGCCCTGCTGCTGCCCCGCAAAGGCTTTAATGCCGCCACCGGTTTGCCGAGCATTAGCGCCGCCTGGAACGACCTGCACATCGACCCCAATGCGCTTGATAATTATCTGAACCTGTTAGGGCTTGCCGCCACCGATCATCTGCCAGTGCTTTACCCCCACGTGATTGCGGGGGCCATGCATATGCATATGCTGACGCACAAAGCCTTTCCGATTCGCCTGTTAGGCGCCGTGCATTTAAAAAACCGTATTCTTCAGCACCGCCCCATTGGCAAGCATGAAGTCCTCAGTTTGAGCAGCGAGATGGGCGACACGCGCCTGGTGGAAAAAGGCGTCGAGTTTGATTTCACGACGCAGGTCAGGGTACAGGGCGAAACGGTGTGGGAAGAAACCACCATCTACTTTATGGCCGGACGCTTTGGTGGCAAGGAGAACCCCAGCCCGCAGCAAAGCTTTGACCTGGCCAGCCTGGACAGCGCCGAAGAGATCGCGTCCTGGTCGATCCCGGCCAATCGTGGCAAACAATACGCCCGCATTACCGGCGACTACAACCCCATTCATATGTCGGCCACGCTGGCCAAGCTGTTTGGTTTTAAACGGGATATCGCCCATGGTTTTGGCGTTCTGGCCCAGGCCATTGAGCGCAGCCAGATTGCTATTGAAAGCGGTAAGAAAACCCAGGTGGATGTGATCTTTAAAGGCCCGGTGTATCTCGACAGCTCGGTGCAGATCCAACAAAACCAAGCGCAGGATGCCGCCCGGTTCGATCTCTATTGCGGTGATAACCCCAAGCCCAGTATCTGTGCGGCGGTGTTGTCCGTCTAAGTGGTTTTATTTTCGGCTGTTTTGATTACCTCAGGTTATTCCGAGTAATCACAATCCAATTGGCTTTTATAATTGCCGGGAAGGACCCCGGCTGGTCCCTCAAGGGCTGGAACCGCCCAGCCCGGCCGCTCTGGGCCATCCCTGGCCTCTCGGCATTCGAACATCCATGTTCATCATATCCCGGCGGCCCCACATACTGCCCGCTGCGCGGTTCCCTACGAGATTCCTTTTTTGCTCAGGTCGTGCCCATTCGCTCCCGCTCAACGGCACTCAATCGGCCATCCCTGGCCGATGGCCCTGGCAATAACGAAATCGCTTCGGTCAGCATGAAAGGGGGATGGATCGAGTAGACAAAGAGCTTTGATGCAAACCCCCCTTCTCTCTTTGACGGAAGTAAATTATCGATGCCGGGGCCTTCTTGCCAAGAAAGTGCCATGGACGGACATTTGAGTAACCCGACGCAGGACGCGGCTGGTTACGACCCTGACAGCGCTAATTTGCTGGAGTGAATCGTGAAGCGACAAAGAGAGTGGGGCTGGGGGGATTCTTAAGGGGAAGACAGCCCTTCCCCATAAGGCACTCGTCGGGGTGCGTCCCGACCGATGATCTAATTGGATTATTAAAAAAGCACAAATATAGTAACGGGATAATATTTCGAGTCCGCAATGCGTTTTGAACACAGGCTCAAAGTATCTGATTTATTGTCGAATAGATTGCCGGGAAGGACCCCGGCTGGTCCCTCAAGGGCTGGAACCGCCCAGCCCTTAAGAATCCCGGGCGGCCCACATGCTGCCCGCTGCGCGGTTCCCTACGAGATTCCTTTATTGCTCAGGTCGTGCCCATTCGCTCCCGCTCAACGGCACTCAATCGGCCATCCCTGGCCGATGGCCCTGGCAATAACGAAATCTCTTCGGTCAGCATGAAAGGGGGATGGCTGAGTGCTTTCAGGCTAGATGCTCCATTTAATAGAACACCCCATACTGGCGATCTGCTCCTTGGGACCCTGGCCGGTGGCCGCTATCAGGCGCATGGCATTGAGCAATTCGGGCACTCGCTCCGAGGCTTCTCCCATGCGGGCATCGTCCAACCGGCCTCGGTACTGCAACTCACCCGAGCGATTGAAGCCGAAGAAATCCGGCGTACAAACCGCGCCAAAAGCTTTACCGACGGATTGATCTTCATCCACCAGATAGGGGAAGCTGAAACCCTGCTGACGGGCAAAGGCGCGCATCTTGTCGGGGGCATCGGCCGGGTACGACCGATAGTCGTTGGACATGATCGCCAGTACGTTAATCCCCTCTTCCATCAGCAACTGAGTATCGGCCGCCAGACGCTCAGCAATGCGTTGAACATAGGGGCAATGGTTGCAGATAAAGGCGACCAGCAGGCCTTTTTCACCCAGCTGCTCGCTCAGGGTAAAGGGCTTGCCATCCGGGTCTTTCAGGGTGAAATCCGGGGCTTGCCAGCCGAAATCACAGATTGGGGTATCCAGTAACATAGTCGACGTCCTTGACTTAACCGATGGGGGTCATCTCATTCAGGGTAAAGCTGTCCACCGCGCCCTCGACAGCGGCCAGATAGTCTTTCAGGTGCTGATTCTCCATATGGGTCTGCCACAGCTCACGGGATTGCCAGTTCTCGAAGAACAGGAAATGCGCAGGATTTTCGTTATCCTGATGCAGGTCGTAATTGATGCAACCCTCTTCCGCACGGGTAACATCGATCAGCTTTAACAGCTCGGCTTTCACCAGATCGACCTGATCGGCCCTGGCGATGATATTGGCAACGATGGTTAACTGGGACATCTCTTTTCCTCGAACAGGTTGTGTTGGAATCGAGTTTAAGAATAGCGGTAATTGGGAGGGGCAAAAATGGGGTAATTGTTGATTTATTATCAATGATTATTTGTTAATGCTGTTTCGGGAACGACCCCGACAGGTCGATCAAGGGCTGGCGCCGCCCAGCCCTTAATGATCCCGGCGGCCCCAACATGCAGCCCGCTGTGCGGTTCCCTTCGAGACTCCGTTGCTACTCGGGACGTGCACATTCGCATCCTGCTCAACTGCACTCAATCGGCCGTCCATGGCCGATTGCTCCGATATCAACAGAATCTCTCCGGTCAGCATGAAAGGGGAATTTGGTTCCGAGCATACTGGGGACTCAAGAGATAACGCTGTAGCGGTTCGAACAAACATCTCTGTTTTGGATTGCACACTTCACTCGGAAATTATAGGACCAGACTCAACGCTTCTTTCTCGAATCCCTCACTTTATAACCGTTGCCTTCGATTTTTTGCAATTCAAACAGATCAATGGCTCTGAACAGGTCACTTAATTTACTGAAGCCGTAGTTTCTTTGATCAAAGGAGGTTTGATTCGAAATATGGGAGCCAACCGGGCCCAGCGATGCCCAACCGTCATCATCCTCGTTGGCCTCAATCGCCTGGCGCAACAGGTTCATTAACTTGGTATCCGACTTAATGGGCACCGTATCATTAACAGCTTCGTTTATGGTTTCTGGATCATCCAGATAGAGAAACTTAGAGCAAGCATTCACAAATGGCGTCGGTGCTTTACGTTCACCAAAACCAATAACCAACTTACCGTCAGACACTATGCGAGTCACCAACGGGGTATAATCGCAATCCGAAGAGACCAAACAGATCACTTCGACCTGCTTGGTATAGAGCACATCCATGACATCAATCACCAACGCAATATCGGCCGCGTTCTTGCCCTTGGTAATATCAAATTGCTGTATCGGCTGAATCGCATAATCGTGAAGAATATCTTCCCAGGATTTAAGTGCGGGCTTCTTCCAATTGCCATAAGCCCGCCGAATGCTGACCACTCCATACTTGGCCACCTCGGACAAAATTGACTCCATCTTTGATGCCGGTGCGTTATCTGCATCGATAAATACTGCGATACGGTCTTTGTTTAACATTTAGCTTCATCCTTAAAGAAACCCTCTGTGGTGAGTATTCATCAAACGAACAACCAACAAAGGCACAACAAAAAATCCAGTTTCACTTAACATTGAATATCAACACTGATATTTCTTTCTAAGCATATAGCAGCCTTTACTGGTGTAATTTCAACAAATCAAAAATCAATTGCGAAAACCTAGCCGCCTTGTCAGGGTTTGATAACAATTGCACCATCTGAATCTGATGCGCCTCGCTGCTGTTCAAAATCGCATCATCAACGGCCTTTGGAAAATCACCCAACATTGCCTGTTCCGCGGTATTGTTTGCTAACTGATTCATTACGAGTGCATTCTCTTTAACCTTATCGCGCACGGTGTAAGCGTAATTCACCATGTCATCGTCAGTTAAATCATCAGTGACAAAGAGCTCATTCAAGCGCTGGACTATCTGCGACAGGAATTCTTCTTTTTTGTCTTTCGCTTTAGCGGTGCCCAGGCTGCCCCCGGGTTCGAGTTTATAATCCGGTGAATCTTCCATCAACATCAGGTCTTGCTGGCGAATCTTCGACAGGCGATAGTGGCTCATTACCACATTACTGAGATCAATTTCATCGTCCTGATCTTGCACTTCACGCAGCATGGGACGCAGGTTACGGGCATAAAGGCTGAGTTTTTCCAGTTCTTTATCGTCGTAATCGACAATCTGCGACATAAACTCATAGAAGCGTACAAAGGTTCCCAGATCCTTTTTAAAGATATCCAGCGCATCTTTTTCCTGTTTGCATTCTTTAAAGCTGTTTTCGGCGTTGGCAATCAACACCGCATCATCCGTGCGTTTGGTGCGCTCGAACATCTCTTTGGCTTGCAGATAAGCGGCATTGGCTGATTTGTAGCGGATGTTCCAACGCTCTACCGCTGGCTTGCAGATATTAGCAATGGCGGCATTACTCTTGCTCTTCACAAAGAAGGCATCACAAAACTGTTCCACTTCCTGCCATTGGAAAATACCGGCTGTACGCAGCTTATCAAACAGATCAAAAATCAAATCAGGATCGGAGACATCGGCAAGTTCTGCGGTTTGATAATAAGGTTGGAAGGCATCAAGTATATCTTCCGGATCATTGAAGAAATCCAGCACATAGGTGCCGCACTCGGCCTTGCCGGGAAAGGTACGATTTAAGCGCGACAGGGTTTGCACACACTCCACTCCACCCAACTTCTTATCCACATACATGGCGCACAGCTTGGGCTGATCAAAACCGGTCTGGAATTTATTCGCCACGATCATCACTTGATAATCATCGCTATCAAAGGCCTTGCGCATATCGCGGCCTTTAAGGCCTGGGTTCATATTCATCTCGGTAAACTTCTCACCGATTAATGCCACGGAGCTAGGGTCTTTATCGGTAAACTCCACCTCACCGGAGAAGGCCACCATGGCTTGTATCTTTTGATAACCTTTTTCGGTGATGCCCCTTTCTTTCAAAAAAGTATCAAAGGCCAACTTGTAACGCACCGCTTCTTTACGGGAGCTGGTCACCACCATCGCCTTGGCTTGGCCACCCAACAAACCCATCACATTGTCTTTAAAGTGTTCCACAATCACCTGCACTTTCTGGCTGATGTTGTAGTCGTGCAGGCGTACCCATTGGTTGAGTTTCACCTTGGCTTTCTTGCTTTCTACCTCTTCATCGCTTCCTTCTATCTTCATGGCCAGGTTATAGGCCACCTTGTAGTTGGTGTAATTCTTCAGCACATCGAGGATAAAGCCCTCTTCAATGGCCTGGCGCATGCTGTACACATGGTAGGCTTCGGGCTTATTGGTTTTGGAGGGCGCTTCTTCGGGCTTGGGTAAGCGGCCAAACAGCTCCAGGGTTTTGGTTTTAGGGGTGGCGGTAAAGGCCAGGTAACTCAGGTTGCTGGAGGCACGGCGTGAAGCCACGGCGGCATCGAGAATATCCTCAGTGCTCAGCTCTTCGTCCGGGGCTTTCCCATGTGAAGAGCCATCCATCATCAGCACTTCTTTTAACTGGCGTGCGGTGCTGCCGGTTTGTGAGCTGTGGGCCTCATCGGCAATCACCACATAGTTACGCGCTTTGAGGCTGGTGCTGTTTTCTATTGCTTTTAATACATAGGGGAAGGTTTGAATGGTGACGATAATAATCGGTGTAGAACCTTCTAATGCAGCGGCCAGCTTTTCCGATTTTGAGCCATCACCTTCGCTGCGGTTAATACGCCCCACCACCCCTTCTACCGAGGTAAACTGCGAGATAGTTTCCTGCAGCTGATCATCCAGCACGGTTCTATCGGTGACCACAATCACCGAATCAAACAGCTTGTTACCCGCTGCCGTATGAATGCTGGATAATTGATGCGCCGACCAAGCAATGGAGTTGGATTTACCAGAACCGGCACTGTGTTGTATCAGGTATTTATTACCCGGGCCTTCGGTTTTGGCGGCATTGACCAGCTTGGTGACAACATCCCACTGGTGATAACGGGGGAAGATTAAGGTTTCTTTCTTGTACTTACGCCCTTCCCAGTCTTCTTTCTCTTCGATTTGTAAATGCACAAAACGGGCAAGAATATTCAGCAGGTTATCGGGCAGTAATACCTCATTCCACAAATAATCGGTGGCATATTGATTCACATCCGCCGGTACATCGTTACCTGCTCCGCCTTCTTTGGTGCCTCTGTTAAAGGGTAAAAAGAAGGTGTTATCCCCCTCCAAACGAGTAGCCATATACACTTCGTATTGGCTTACCGCGAAATGCACCAGCGCACCGCGTTTAAAGCTTAGGAGTGGTTCGGGCTTCTTCGTCGCTGGATCAATCGCAAATCTAGTTGTCTTATACTGCTTTATCGCGTTTTGCACCGCCTGTTTAAATTCAGACTTTAACTCCAGTGTGGCCACAGGCAAGCCATTCACAAACAACACCAGATCAATGCGCCACGCCTTGGCTTTTTTACCCGTTGCAGCCAACTCTTCTTCGGTCGCCCATGGGCTGTATACCAACTCTGGCACCACCCGTAAACGGTTCTGTTGGTAACGCGCCAAGGTATCCGGGTTTAAGTCATGCTCGGGTTTAAACTGGCATAAGCTAAAACGTGTACCGCGATCACGCAGCTCATGGCGTAACACTCCCAAGGTGCCAAAGGTACGCATGGTTTTATGGGAGGCATTGTTATCGCTAGAAAGGGCTTTATTTAATTGAAAGGCAACACGCTCTAAAAACTTGTTCTCAGTATCGCTAGGGTAAAGCGCACAGAACTTTTTCCACTGCTCGTCCTGAGTGTCTTTCACAAAACCCAGCACATCTTCTTCATACAAGGCCAGTTCACGGTTATAGCCTTCAGGCTTACCCAGCAGCCAGCCATTAGCGACCAATTGTCGAATCATGTCATTCTGAAACGTTAGCTCGTTAGCCTTTCCCATAATTAAACTTCCCTTAAACCTTGAACTTTAGATTCGACAATTGCTGGTGAATGACGTGCAAGGATGCACTAATGTCGCGAGCGCATGGATGCGCAGGAGCGGCCATCTCGTTTTGAAAGGCAAATTCACTGGCGCTTGCCATAGTCTGGTTCCTTAATCTTTATTATTCGCGAGTGCATGCACGTCACTTTCTAAATCAACCAATGCCGTAAGAATATCTTCAAAGCTTGGTTTATCACCAAATAACATTTCTTGCATTTGTTGGTAATCGGCTTTTAAAAAATCCAGATGATCTTCAGAAGGCTGCAATACCAAGCCCTCAAAAGTCGCGCCGTCATAATTAGCCCAGCCACTGGGATAAAACTTCTGTTTAAAGGCCACCACCTCCGCCAACAATTCAGGCTGCTCCATGGCTACACTGTATAAATCCGTTTCAACTAATTTATACACATCATAATAATGCCGGGCATACCGAATAGGCAGTGTTTTATCCAAAGGTCTATGCGCTTCGGCATGTAATATGGTGAGCTTTTCCCAAAACGTGCGAGCCACCACGATAGTTGGTACCGATACACTGACTTGCTCAAACACACCAGGAAAATGCTCTGCTGCGTAGGGCATTACACTGCACCACTCCATGGGCAGCATGGCCGCCAATGGACCAATTTCTAAACGCACTTGTGGTCGCAAATACTCAGAATCAAATGCTTTTGGGTAGGTAATATTAACCGTATGTGGGTCTTCTTCATCAATGGCCAACTCACAAAAATCGCCCATTAACTCAATTAATCGTGGTAATAACGTATCAGCAATATAGTGTTGTGCATGCTCATTAATCGATTGATTTAATGTATTTTGTTTGGTTTTACTGCGTGATTCGGTTGGATCTTCTTGGGTGACTCGTGTCCAATCTAAGATCAAATCAATGTCTTCAGAAAATCGCTCTATGGCGTTGTAACACTTAGAAAGGCTGGTACCGCCTTTAAAGCGTAAACACTGATTTAAATCGTCGGCTTCAAATATGTGCAGCAGTACCCAGCATATCCAAAAATCTTTTTCGGCTGCGGCAGCTGTTACCCCCATTGCCGTGGCGGTTTCAAGAAAAAGCTCGCTACGCTCTTGCTCTGACAGTTTGGCAACCTGTTTCATGTATCCCTGTCTCCCTTCTCCTATTCCCAATTATTCCCTATTCCCGTTTGTACTGGCTTCCTAACCCGTAGGACTACCCTTTAGCGCCAGGTTTTGCCTCTGGGCCTTCCAATAAGGCCTGCCGAATATTACGCATGATCCAGCTGGTGACATACTGGGTGTCTTTTAACAACCGATTGATTAACGGCTCAGACAGCTCACCGCTTTCAACCACCGCCTTTAAGCCGCTGGTGCTGGCCAGATAGGCCCTGGTCTTCTGTATTTCTTCGGCTGTCAGAGGCCTATCACCCAAGGCCTGAATGGCCTGTACCAATATCTCGCTCTGCTGGTATTTAAGGCCCAACTGGGTAAAGCGGGTTTTCTTAAACTGTATTTCAATAGCACCCAGTTGATAGCGTTTACTGGGGCCATCACTTAAATACAGGTATTGGGTAGGCACCTGGGTGGACAACCCCACAATATTCAGTGCCGCATTGCCCGACACCTGAATTTGCCAGCCAAACTTGCGGGCCAGTGCATGGGCAACCTGATCAATATCGGGGCTAAGCGCTTTTTTGAGCAGCTTGCTATAGGCGGGATAGTCGTAAAGGCCACGCATAACACGGCGGATAGTGCCTTTACTGGTCATACGGCTAAGGGCGCGATCAACCGTGGCCGGGGCCCCTAAATGGCTGAAATCCTTCTTGGAAAACGCCCACCCCCTACCGCCACCGTAAATACGACTAACTATTTGATTTTCAATGGATTTATCGTTATTCACGGCGCAATCTTTGTCCGAAAAAACAGGGGTTATTTCGGACAGAGTAACAGTTTACTGGGGGGCCTGCCAGTCTCTGACGTCGATGATGTGCAGGAACCTAGAACTTGCCTGAAACAAAATCCTGTACCGCCTCCTGACAATGTACTCATGCGGCTACGTCTTTGTTTCTATTATTTGTTGTTCTGGGGTTGTGACGTGCATGGATGCACTAATGTCGCGGTCGCATGGATGCGAAGGAGCGACCCAGTTTCTTACGTCAATTTTTCCAGTGACGGTTGCGGAAATTAGAGCTGTGCGACGTTCCTGCAATAGCGTAATTTGCTCCTCGCCCAAACTATCTGTATCACTTAATTTAATTAGCAGCTCATCTAGCATATCGACAATTGCTTTTTGCTCTTCTATTGGAGGTAATGGAATTCTAATAGAGCTGATAATTTCACAGTTTAGTGCTGCTTGGTTTCCTCCTCGCCCTAGCTCTCTGAGGTCGTCATACATCGCTTGAAAAAGAAAATACAAAAACCTAATTTCCACTTTTTCATTTGGAATAATTGCAGCCATATTTTGGTTAATGCACGAATCTATAGCTAGGATTGCAGACGTACCACGTGTTTTACCCTGACCTACCATCCCAACCAATAGGGAATCAGAAGGTATTAGCTCAACAGAACAGCTCTGATAAGCAGCTTCAGATATCAAGTGGCTTGGCTCATCAACTATTTCTGAGTTCAAACATCCAGAAGCCAACCAAGGTACTATTCCCCCTTCCCAATATGACAAGTTAGATTTATCTGGGGTGCTGCCATTCAGCACTCGACCTACATGTGAGATTTTGGGCATAGCCCAATGCTCCGGCACTTCACCTAACCACTCAACACCTGAGTTGCGCATGGGGGCGTTGGGGTTGAGGCCTTTGGTGACGGCATGGCTGATCACGGCCTGGCGTTTTTCTTTTAGCAGTTTGATCAGCTGTTGTTGTTTTTCGATCAGGGTGTCGATTTTGGCGGTTTCGTGGTCGAGGAAGTTGGCGATGTGCGTCGCTAGCTCATCTTTTGGCCTTGGCACAGGAAAGCTATTCATATTCTCCTGCGTCATCGTTGGCATACCACTACCAGTATTGCTGACATCAATCTTGGCTTTAATCAAAGTTGAATTTAGCAAGTAAGATAAATATCTTGAGTCTAGATTTGACTCTTTAAACAAAGCCATTTGTGGGTTTATCGTCATTGGCTCATCTACATTCTTCACAATTGTAGATTTACCAAATGTAGACCCCGTTTTAACCATTAATATATCGCCATCGGCGACCATTATTTCAGGTGACTCGTAGTACTTTTCCCAGCTTAAATATGTCTTTTTTTCTAGAGTAAAATGATCTTCATCGATATTTGATGGGCTTAAGACGATTGCACCTTCTCCCTCATCTACAATATCGTTTACTGTATAGCCACGAAAACCTATACGGCCAAAGATAGAGGCTGTATATTTCAACTTCGTTATGCCCCAATCCACTGGAAGTTCGCCAAGCCATTCAACTCCAGTGTTTTTGTATTCAGGGTATGCCTGATACTTCCCAGTCATTACGAATGCACCTCTTGCAGTAGATTCATAATCTCTGCACTCACCGCATCCAAATCCGCATCAATCACTTCCAAGTCTCTCGGCGGCTGATACTGATAAAAATGGCGATTAAACGGAACTTCATAACCCACAATACCCACTTCCTGATCTTTATCATCGGTCTTGCTGGCATCTATCCAGGCATCGGGCACATGGGGTTGCACTTCTTTTTTGAAATAGGCTTCGTTCAGTGCATTGACGGTCTGCTCGCCTTTCCCTTTAGGACCCAGGGCGACGTTTTCGTTATCACGCAGGTCGCCATCGGGTTTATATTCGACCACTTGTTTTTTGCCATCAAGCTCTACTTCAAACAAACCGTAAAACGGATTAGGTTCTGATTTGTGAATTTTCTTGATGACTTTTTCTGCGGCGGGATTTTTCCAGCTCACGGCATTGGTGATGGCTTTTTTATCTTTAGCTTCTAGCTTAATGCCTAACTCTTTACAGGCATTTTTAAGCACGTCTTCATAGGTGTTCATATTGTCACACTGGACTGTGCCAATGCTGGATTGCAGAGATACACCCAGCGCATGAAGTTGCGTATGGTAGGCCCATAGTTTTTCGCTGAGCAGCTCTTTTATTTTGGCTTCTTTTAAATCGCTGAAATCGGTTTTGATGTGTTTGCGAATGCTCTCTTGATGCTCGGCCAATGTTTTAGCCACATCCACTTCGCTATTAAAGACATCGTACTTTTCCGCCAGCCATTTCATGGGGGCGTTTAGGGGTTTGTTGGCAAAACGTAATTCGGCCAAACTCTCGTCACTGAATTGATAGCTCTCCCGTAAGGGGCGCTCGATAGTGATACGGCGGTAGCCAAATTCATGGGTGGCGAAGATCTTGGAAGCAAATGTCTTCGGCACTTCGGCTTTAGGATTGGCCGATTGACGGCCACGGTTGCTTTTTTGTTCGGTGGGTTTGTCCAGCCCCAATTTATCAAGAGTCGTGGCATCCACCACTTCAAAGGCACCAAAGCTGCGGGTGATAGTGGCGATGTCGTCGCTGCTCATTTCGTTGCGTTTGGAGCCTAGGGATTTACGCATCTTGCCGCAGAGGTTAACGCCGTTGATCAGCTGTACCTTGCCTTTGCGCTCATCGGCCTTTTTATTCGACAGCACCCACACATAGGTGGCGATGCCGGTGTTGTAGAACATATCGGTGGGTAGCGCGACGATGGTTTCTAACAGATCGGCCTCAAGGATGTAACGGCGTATTTCGCTCTCGCCACTGCCTGCGCCACCGGTAAACAAGGGTGAACCGTTGAGGATGATGCCGATTCTACCCCCTCCCTCTGATACATCACGCAACTTGCTGATCAGGTGCAGCAGGAATAATAACGAGCCATCGCTCACTCTCGGTAAGCCTGGGCCAAAGCGGCCCTCAAAACCCTTGAGGGTGTTTTCGTCTTTGATGGTGGATTCAATTTTTTTCCAATCCACGCCAAAGGGCGGATTGGAGAGCATGTAATCAAATTTGTCGGCGTAGAGCTGATCATTGGATAAGGTGTTGCCGAGTTTGATATTGGTGACGTCCTGGCCTTTGATCAGCATATCGGCTTTACAGATGGCGTAGCTCTCGGGGTTAAGCTCTTGGCCAAAGGCACGCATGACCGCTTGTGGGTTTAACTCGTGCACGTATTCCATACCCGAGGAGAGGAAGCCGCCGGTACCTGCGGTGGGGTCGTAGATGGTGCGAATGATGCCGGGCTTGGTGAGGGCGTCATCATCTTCCATAAATACTAATGAGGTGGTGAGGCGCACAATATCACGGGGGGTAAAGTGTTCCCCGGCGGTTTCATTGGAGCCTTCAGCAAAGCGGCGTATCAGCTCTTCAAATACCAGGCCCATATCGTGGTTGCTTATACCATTGGGATTGTTAGGGGCCTTGGGGCTGAGATCGGTGGTGCGGACTTTTTGTACGACCTTGAACAGTAGATCTGCATCATTTAGCTGACCGATAAATTCAGCAAAGTTGAAGTATTCAAAGATTTCACGGGCATCTTTGGAGAAGCTTTGGATGTAACTTTCCAGGTTTTGTTTGATACCGTTTTGCCCCAGCTTGGATAGATCCATTTTTGAGGTGTTGTAGAAGCTCAGCGTCTTTCCATTCAACTGCGTGGCACGAATCAGCAGCTTTTCCTGCGCCTCTTCGGGCAGGTTCATTTTTTGTACTTTTTCGACTTCGGCCAATACCCGCTCTTTGGTTTCTTCTAAAACACATTCCAAGCGGCGCAGTAGCGTAAATGGCAGGATGATGCGGCCGTATTGGCTTTGTTTAAAGTCACCCCGCAATAGGTCGGCGATGGACCAGCAGTAGGCGGCTAGGTTGTTGGGGGTTGGGGTGTTTGATACAGACATCAGTATTTACAAACCTTTAATCAATTCGGCGAAGGAGTTTGTGCGTTATTTGCGCGGCGGCCTCCCGAGCTGTATGTCAAGGGGCACCATTGGCGCTCAATATCGGTGAAATTGGTGATACCTGTACTTTACCCGTTTAACCCCAACGGATGTAGTGCTCTTTGAAGGCAGCTATGCTGTTACAACCGGTAGCACGACCGCGCAACCGCCAAGCGGGCCATTCAACACATCAAACAAATGAACACTCAACAATTCAACCAGGCACTCCAAGACATCCAACAGGACCGAACACAGGGCGCCAGCGCGCTGGCTCGCCAGTGTTTAGGGGTATTGGCTGCCAGCGCCCGGGATGCCGTGGCCTGTGATACGCAAGCGCTGCTTGGGTTATTAGACAACCGGCGACAGCAGCTGTCCGCCAGTCGGCCGAGTATGACGCCGGTGCAGAATCTGCTCGATCACTGGTGGCATGGGGTGAGATCACTGGCTGATATGTCGCTATCACAATGCCGTCTAGAGGCAGCAACCGAGGCGGAGCGGTGGATCGAGCGCTCGAAAAGCGCTTTAAGCCAGGCCGCAGAGCAGGCGGCGGTGTTTATCGGCGGCCATAAAACCCTGATCACCCACAGCCTGAGCGGCACGGTCGTGGAGCTGTTCCAGCGCTTGAAGGGCAGCCATGTGCAGGCCTTAGTAAGCGAATCCCGCCCTTTGAACGAGGGTTATTCGTTGGCGCGCCAACTGTCCGAGTGGCAGATTCCAACCCGATTGTTAACCGATGCCCAGATGGGCCTTTTCGCCCCGCAAGCGGATATCGCGCTGGTCGGTGCGGACTCCCTGCTGCCCGACGGCAGCCTGGTCAACAAGGCCGGCACCTTGCTGTTAGCTCTGGCCGCCCGGGAAGCCGCAATTCCGTTTTGCGTGTGCTGCGAAAGCTTCAAACAACGCACACCGGCTATGGGTCCGCCCCTGCTGGAGACGATGCCGGTGGATGAACTGGGGGCGCCGAGCTTACCGGGCGTGCAAGTCAATAATACCTATTTCGATATCACCCCGGCCCGCTTGATCGATTACTGGATTGATGAGAATGGGGTTTATAGCGAGCCTGCCCCCTCATCGGCCCCGGTCAAACCTGACCATTGACCGGCAAGGTAATGGTAAAGCAGGTGCCCTGGTTCTCCTTCGATTTAACCGACAACTGCCCCTGCAAGGTACCGGTGACCAGGTTGTAGGAGATGTGCAAACCCAGGCCACTACTGCCCTGCCCCAGCTTGGTGGTAAAGAAGGGATCAAAAATTTTTGGTAGATGCTCCGCGGAGATGCCTTGCCCCTGGTCGCTGACATAAACCTCGACCGCCTCGGCTCGGTTGGTTACCCCAACCGTAACAACACCCTCACCTTGCCGGGCATAACCATGAATTTGAGCGTTGATCACAAGATTAGCGATCACCTGGGTTAAGGCTCCCGGATAAGAGGTAATTTCGACATTAGACGCGGGAATAAAGTCGATTTGAACCTGTTTGGTTTTCATGGTGGGGCGCAGAGTATTGACCATATCTTCAACCACTCGATTGACTTCAAAGGTGCGCTCTTTTTCGCCCACCTGATCGGCGGAAATCTGTTTGAAACTATCGACCAATTTGACCAACCGTTTAAGACTGCCACCGAGTATATCGAGAGACCCCGTATTGTCCTTCAGCAAGGTTTCAAACTGACTTTTGGTAACCGTTTTTTCCTCTATGGCTTTACGCAGCCTGGCATCAATCCCTTCGATATGGGAATGAGCCGTTACACAGACGCCCAACGGCGTATTGATTTCGTGGGCAACCCCCGCTACCAGAGAACCCAGTGCTGCCAGCTTCTCCGCCTGAATCAGCTCATCCCGGGTAGCTTCCAGTTCTTGGGTACGAACCTGTACCAGCGATTCCAGGTTAACGTTTAGCGACTCGATGGTTTTTTTGGCCTTTTCCGCTTCATTGCGCTTCACAATCAGGTCTTGTTCGATGGCTTTCATATAGCTGATATCCGTGGAAAAACCACACACCGAAGTCACCTCTCCCTGTTGATTGTGCAGCGGAAACTTAACCGACAGGAAGGTTTTTCCGGTGTTATCCGATACCAGGTTTTCTTCAAAGGTGATTACCGCGTTTTCTGTCAGAACCTTATGATCGTTCGCCCTGAACAACCTGGACCCCTCTTCACCAAACAGATCAATATCGGTATGACCAAGCACCTCCTCTTCACTGAAACGGGTTACTTCCAGATAGCTGTTATTGGCAAACTCGTATTTGCCATTGATGTCTTTAAGATAAACCAGCGCTCCGGAATTATTAAGAATGGTCCGCGTCTTGTATTCACTTTGAACCAGATCAGAAACAATGGTACTGATGCTCTTATTGATACTGTCAATCTCATAAATATGTGAAGTGCTCTGACCGGCCAGGGTTTTGGTTTTAATCAGACGCTCCAGCTGCAGTACAAAATATTCTGACTTGCGCTTCAACCAGAAGGCGCCAAGCAGGGCAAACAGCAGCGAAACCAATACGATCACAATCGACTTGTAGATGGCTGTCATCTGGAAGGCATCGCTCAGGTTATCGATCGGGGAATTGGAAAACGATAAACGAAGATAGTTACCGGTTTTCAATTGAAAAGGTTCGATAGCGACCAGGTAATCATAGGTTTCTCCGGTCTGCTGCAACATAACACCTTGCGTTGCAGTACCTTCGGGGAGGGGTTTGTCTGGCTGATGGTTGTTGACGGTCAGGGCTTCTGTTCTCATTCTGACCAGATTGTTCATGGATACGTTGTTTTTCAGATCGTACCAGCCAACAACCGTTCCGATCACCTTCCCCAGCGGCTCCAGAGTGATCTCTTTATTGACCATGACTCCCTCCAGGCGACCATCGGCCTTCGCAAAATAGACCGGACCACTGACGGGCATACTGGCGCGAATTTCCGAGAATAGCTGCTGATACAGAGGGTCCGACTCCTGGGTATAGATGGCTTTTTCCCGATCAACCGGAATAAAAAAAACCACTTCCGAATGGTCTATTTCATTATCATCGAAAACATTGTGTATGGATTGCCACATCTGATCGGCAGTAAGCTGCCGGTTCATCTCCAGCATGTGTTCTATCTTTCCGGTCAGCAGTTCGACATTGGAAGAGACCTTGTCTATCGCATTCTCAATGGTCAGGTTCGACAAGCGTGTGACCGTTTTCGCGTACTCCTGCTGCTGATATTCGATAACACTGGAGGCCACCCGATAGTCGGGATAGATACTCATCAGACCGACCAGAAGCATAACCAGAGTGGTAAAAAAGCCCAGGACGCTGTACAGGTGGAACTTTATCATTCGCCGGAATACCGAAAGGCTTGCTTTTTAATCTCACTGAGCACCGCAGGATCGGTCTCCTGAGTAATAATTTTGAAAGCACCGGAATAGATCTGCGGCACCTGATGCCCTTGTTGCGTAATGTCCAGCTTAATGGCTTCGGCCATGGCTACGCCGTTGTCATCGTTCATTCGCATAACGGTAAAATCCAGCGCGTTATTGGCAATGGATTCCAGTTCGGCGCTGCCTCCTCCCCAGCCATTCACAACAATGGATTGTTTTTTCCCCGACTGGGACAGATAGTCCATGGCCCCCAAGGCAATATCGGTGGTGGCGGCGAAGATAAAATCGATGGCGCTACGGTTTTCCAGCATATTTTTTGCCGCCGCAAAGGCACCTTCACGGCCGTATTTGACATAATAGGTATCCTCCAGCAAATAGCGCCCTTCGGACTGCAATGCGGCCACAAAGCTGCCACCCCGCATGGTTGAGACATAGCCTTTATTCCAATTCAATAATCCGTAGCGGGCCGAGTCGGGAAACCGTTTTCGGTATTCTTCGGCGATCAACTGGCTGCCCAGCTGATGGTCAAAACCCACATAAAGGAAAGGCTGTCGATCACCCAGAGATTTCAACGGCGTGGTAATGTTTTGCAGAATTATTTTTGTTTGGCTTTGCGCCATAATTCGCTCAAGCAGAGTGCGGTGCCTTAGCGCATCCAGGGTAAACACCAGATAGTCGGGATCGGCCTTGAGGCTCTGCTGAATCTTCTTCGACTGTTTTGCCAACTCGGTGCCTGGCCTGGTGAACAATGAGTCGATCTCAAAGGGAATTTTCAACTCTTCGAGCCGAGCCGAAAAACTGGCTACACTTCGGCGCCAATAATCGGAAGCCTGTTCTCCGGGATAAACGATGGTGATTTTAACCGGACTATCGATGGCATAAGTGACAGGTACTCCCGGGCGTTGTACCAGTCGATTAAAGGCCACGAACTTTTTTTGCTGCTCGGGGTGTTGTTGAAAATATTCTTCAACCGTCCAGTAATCTTTTAAGGCCATAACGGCCAGGCCCTGCGAAGAGGCGCATACCAAAAGTATGGCTATAAAAATCCGTAGCATTCCCGCACCTCCAACACCGTCAATCCCTATGAGCGACTCATTTTTCAGTATATGCCATATCAGGGTAGCCACCAGCAAGAACGCCGATAACCCCCTATTTTATAAGTCCATTATTGAAGAAATACTGGCGAAAAACCCTCAATCCATTAGGATGGTTGCTCTTATCATTCCTGCCGCGCTGCTCATTATTGATCCTGTATATGACTGATACCCCGGACGACACTACACGACCTTCCCCTCAGCCCGCGTCGGGCAAACCAGCCAAAAAATCGCTTTCTGTACTGTTGCAGCTTTGGCAGTTTGTAACGCCGTATCGAAAGACGTCGATCGCAGCCTGTATTGCGCTGATTCTTACCGCCGGCGTGTCGCTCTCGATTGGACAGGGAGTGCGACTGCTGATTGACGAGGGTTTTGTCGCGCAATCCAGCCAGGCGCTGCAACAGGCGGTGGTGTTTATAGTCGGGTTATCGCTGCTAATGGCGATCGGCACCTTCACCCGTTTTTATCTGGTGTCCTGGTTGGGGGAACGGGTCAGCGCCGATCTGCGCAAGGCGGTGTTTAATCATATTGTCACCCTGCACCCCAGCTACTTTGAATCCAACCGTAGCGGCGAGATCATGTCGCGGCTGACCACCGATACGACTTTGCTGCAAACCATTATCGGCTCCTCATTTTCAATGGCGCTGCGCAGCTCATTAACCCTGATCGGCGCCCTGATACTGCTGCTGATCACCAACCTCAAGCTGAGTCTGATCGTGCTCTCCTGCGTGCCACTGGTGTTGCTGCCCATCCTGATCTACGGTCGCCGGGTACGCAAACTGGCCAAGAAAAGTCAGGACTCGATCGCCGATGTCGGCAGTTACGCCGGGGAGATTATCCAGCACATAAAAACCGTGCAGAGTTATACCCGCGAAAGCCATGAGCGCCAGGCCTTTGGGAAAGAGGTCGAGGCCGCCTTTGAGGTTGCCAAGCAACGAGTGCGCCAGCGGGCCCTGCTGATTGCGGCCGTGATTTTGATGGTATTCGGCGCCATTACCGGCATGCTCTGGGTGGGCGGTAACGATATGCTGGCCGGCCGTATGAGTGGCGGTGAACTGGGCGCGTTTGTCTTCTATGCCATTATGATGGCCATGTCGGTGGCCACCATTTCAGAAGTGTATGGCGAACTGCAACGGGCCGCCGGTGCTACCGAGCGTTTGATCGGTCTGCTGAATGTGGAATCCCTGATTCCCCCCGGGGGCGAGCTTGGGGCGCCGAGCGATACGGTTGCGCTAAACCCGACCGAAGACACCCAGCCAGTTGCCATGAGTGAAAACACCGGGCACAGCCTGCTGTCCTTCAATGATGTCTCGTTTCATTACCCTTCCCGGCCGGAACAGGCGGCACTGCATCAGCTGAATCTGATGATCGCCGAAGGTCAGAGCCTGGCGTTAGTGGGGCCATCGGGGGCGGGTAAATCGACGTTGTTTGAACTGTTGCAACGTTTTTATGATCCCCAGAGCGGCACGATCACCCTGCAAGGCAATGATATTCGCGCTCTCGACCCGCACAGCCTGCGTCAGCAACTGGCCGTGGTGCCGCAACAACCGGCGCTGTTTACCGCCGATGTCTGGTACAACATTCGTTATGGCAAGCCTGAGGCCAGCGACGACGAGGTGATCGCTGCGGCCCGCGCCGCGCATGCCCATGATTTTATCGAGGCGTTGCCTGAGGGCTACAACAGCCACCTGGGTGAACAGGGGACACGCCTGTCGGGTGGGCAGAAACAGCGCCTGGCGATTGCCCGGGCTATTTTGAAAGACCCCAAGATTCTACTGCTTGATGAGGCAACCAGTGCGCTCGATGCGGAAAGTGAATTCCATGTGCAGCAGGCGCTGGAAACCCTGATGAAAAACCGCACGACATTGATTATTGCCCATCGACTGGCCACCATTCTGCACGCCGACACCATTGTGGTCATGGATCAGGGGCAAATTGTCGCTCAGGGCAAACACCACGAGCTGTTAACCCGCTCTCCCCTGTATCGACGCCTGGCCGACTTACAGTTTCAGGAGCCGGAACGCTCAGTGTCTTAACGCCGGCACCCGCTCGCCACTGACCATTGCTATGGCAGATCAAACAGCAGCGCCTTGACGCCCGGTTGTTTGATCTGCAAATCCAAATGCCCTTCATTGGTGATGGTGACCGCATCGCCGCCGGTTAGTGTTTCTGCGTTATTTGATGGGCCTGTGATCGACAGCTCCCCCTGATACAGGTGAAGGTAGCAAGTACGGCCTTCGCTGAGAGGAATGGAATGCTCGCCAGCATCGAGCACTAACTGATAGATATCGGCGTCCTGGTGAATGGGCAGCGAGCCGTCTCGAGCATCTCTGGATGCAAGCAGTGTTTGGCCCTTGGCTTCGCCAAAGTGTTGCTGCGCGTAGCTCGGTTTCAGGCCATGGGTATCGGGTTCTATCCATATTTGCAAAAACTGTAACGGCTCTTGTGCAGAGGCGTTGTACTCACTGTGCTGCACGCCCGTACCCGCACTCATCACCTGCACATCCCCCGGCTGTAATCGGTGCTGATGGCCCATTGTGTCCTGGTGCTCTATTACACCGGCCAGCACGACACTGATAATCTCCATATCCCGATGCCCATGGGTATCAAAACCACCGCTCGGGGCCACCCAATCGTCATTGATCACTCGAAGAGTTGATACCCCCATATGTTGGGGGTCGTAATAACTGCCAAATGAAAAGCTATGGCGGGATCTCAACCAACCAAAATCGGCCGCGCCGCGATCATCACCTTTACGTACAACCAACATATTGCCTCCTTTGTCTCGAATGGGCTGCTCCGCCGGAATCGAGACTGGCGCCCAAGGACTGGAGCGCTAACCGAATAGCGATAACAGGCGCTAAAAATGAAGGCATTAATATAGGCAGGGCAATGCGGCAAACCTAGCGGTATATTTTGCCCATTGTTATCAAAATAATTGAATAGCGGCCAAGCGGGAATATTGGAGATTTAAACGCTGCAAGCCTGGTCGAACATTGGCTATTTTCTTGTCCCTTTAGACAAAAAAATAGCCTGACATACAGGCTAAGTCACCAACCTGAGAGCTTGGCACGAAAACGGCCAAGCTCTCAGTCTATAGAAGATATCAGGATGCCATTCTTGCGGCACGCTCTTCCAATGCTTGAATACGATCTTCTATTGGCGGATGGGATGACCACAGGTGAGCCCAGCCTTTTTTAGGCTTTTCATCAATACCAAAAGCGGCCATCTGCTCGGGGAGAGCTTCCGGCTCTTTTTGCGCCAAACGCTTGAGGGCATTGATCATATTCTGATGCCCGGCTAAATCGGCACCACCCGTGTCGGCAATAAACTCACGCTTTCTGGAAAAATACATAACAATCACACTGGCAAGAATGGACAGAACCATTTGCGCAACGATCACCGTGACGAAATAACCAATGCCATGACCACGTTCATTCTTCAGGATCACTCGATCAACCAGATGGCCAATAATACGTGACAAGAACACCACAAAGGTATTTACGACGCCTTGAATAAGGGTCAGGGTCACCATATCGCCATTGGCAACATGGCTCATTTCATGCCCGACAACGGCCTCAATTTCTCCCTGGTCCATATTGTCCAAGAGGCCTTGCGAAACCGCTACCAGGGCACTGTTTTTGCTCGCACCGGTGGCAAAGGCATTCATCTGGGAAGAGGGAAAAATTGCCACTTCCGGCATTTTAATCCCTACGATTTGGGCCTGCTTTTCAACGGTGCTCAACAGCCACTTTTCAACATTATTCGATGGAGTGGTAATCACGACCGCACCGGTCATACGCTTGGCCATCCACTTGGAAATAGCCAGAGAGATAAAGGAGCCACCAAAACCGATTACGCCTGACAGAATCACTAACGCCTGAACATTAAGATCAGACCCATTCTCGGCCAATATGCTATCCACTCCCAGAAGGCGTAGCGTAATACTCAGCACTACCATGATGGCGATGTTGGTCATTAAAAAAAGAAATATGCGTTTCATGTCGGTTCCAGGTTTGGGCTAAAAAATGATTAAACGTTAATAACAGACGTTATGAGAACTGTTTGCCCTCATTTTTGCAACATAACGGAGCACAATCGATAGACTGCGCAATTGATGATGGAATGGCTACCGTGGAATATGCCTAAAAGAAGTCCAGGGCAACTCTGAATAGAGATATGCGGGTATTTTCAGCTAACTCAAGTCAATACGCGTTTAATCTGGTGAAAAACAGGGAATTGGTGAATCTTGGACGTCTATATGGACTATATGGGCTATATGGGCTATATGGGCCGATCACAGGCTATGGCAGTTATAGGGTTATAACGCTTTGTTTGCTCGTTTGGTTTCAATAGAAGTCGCTATGAATCAGGCATGAATCGAGCCGTCGAGGAACGAGGGCTATCGGGGACGGCCTCGGCAGGTCGCTTTGGGAAACTCACAGCGCGGTCCATTAAAAAAGGGAGCCCAGGCTCCCTTGTTGGTCGGTTATCAGGCGGCTTCCCAAGCCTCACCCGCTAGACACTGCATCTGCGCTATGCCCTGCTCACCCCTCTTTAACATCCTGTTTTTTTTTCCGCCGTCCTCACTCCCTTCCGGGAAATTCAACAGGGCGTATTCCAGGCAGGATTTACGCACCAGGTGCAATGTCGGATAAGGAGAGCGCTTGATGTAGTTAATCGGGTTTTTGGCACTGCTGTCCCGGAAACGATAATGAGGATGCAACAGCTCCAACTGATACTGGTCCGAGAAGCCCTGCTCGGCCATCAGTTCGCGAGCCATATCAGCAACCAGTTTAAAGGAGTAAAAGTGTTGCATATTGTCTGGGAAAATCATCAGGGTGTTTTCAATATGCGAGTTCTGATCAAGGTGTTCGCACTCTTCGATCAATGAGGTCATGGCGTCATCAAGATCGTCGTCCATAACACGATAATGAACTCGGTCCTGAATCAGGCTTGGGTTAGAAGGAGCACAAAACTTCAGCCCCACCAATACGCGTTCTACCCAATTGCGGGTAATTTGTGTAGCCGGAGGCAGCACGACTACAGGATCATTTTGTTGTGACATCAACACATCCTTGTGCAAGTTTCAGAGAATAAAATCGATCTACATCAATCCATGTAATTGCAGATCATTCAGCGCACAGATACTACCGAACAAAAGTGAGCAAAACACGCTTTTATTGACTGGTTCACTCAATTCAGCAATCCGTCATCAATGGTTGGCTGTGCATCGCTCTGGCGTGATGCTATTGAGCCAAAATCCAGGAGGACACTCAATGCTTGGATGTGACTTGAATATAACGACATTGCGCCAAAAGATTGTAAGCGATCTCTTACATACAAGGGTAATTGGCTATCAATAATCGGGCAAAGAATTCCAACCAGATCAATAAGATAGGTCTTTACTGCCGAAAAAAGACCTGATGCCTGTAAAACGCTCATAAATCGAGCAATATCAGGGTTTTATCACACTTTCTGGCCACAAGCTGTTCGCACAGATATTCGCCTGTGTAGGAGAAACACCGCACTGGCGATAATCAGCTTATCGGCTGGTCAAACAGTTACCTAACAGCTGCTGCATTTTTTCCAAGCCCAGTTCCCGTGCCTTATTGATATTATTCTCCGGAATCGACTCCGGATCCGGGTAATGTTCCAGGGCTCGTTCCAGGCTGGCCTCTCGAATCAAATGCAAGGTCGGGTAAGGTGATCGATTGGTGTAATTTGCCGGGTCATCCGCTTCACTGCCTTCGAAGCAGTAATCCGGGTGAAAGGTTGCCAGCTGGTAAACGCCTTCATAGCCTTGCTCCAAAAGCAGATCGGTGGCCATTTCAACCACGAGCAAGAAACTGTGAAAGTCGTTCAGGCCGGCGGGAAAGATCAGTAATGATGTTTCTATATTGCCATCGGCATCCAGGCGCTGGCATTCGTTCACCAGTGACCACAGGGCTCGCTCCAGATCCTCCTCCATGATGCGAAAATTGATCCGTTGCTGAATCAGTTCGCGCTTGGCAAAAGGGCAAAAGTTGAGGCCTACCACGACACGTTCGACCCATTCACGGGTCTGGGCGGCCGGGTCGAAGATGGGTGAAGTGCCTGATGCTTCCAGACCTGAGGTATCGCAATCGGTTGGCTGTGTCATTGAGAATCCCTGGCGGGGGTAGTCATGTTGAACCCACCCCAAAAACGCCAGTTTATCCCATAGCGGCTCGCTGCAGTAGACAGATCACCAGCCCCTGGCAGAAAACCGCACAGCAACCATCAGGCGACCTTGATACCCCGTGGTTCCAGCATGCCCTGGGTAACGATAAAGTCGATGATCGTCTGCAACCCCTTGCCCGACTTCAGGTTACTAAAGACAAAGGGGCGCTCCCCACGCATCATGCTGGCATCACGATCCATCACCTCCAGATCGGCCCCCACCAAGGGTGCCAGGTCGGTTTTATTGATGATCAGCAGGTCGGATTTGGTGATACCAGGACCACCTTTGCGGGGTATCTTGTCCCCGGCGGACACATCGATCACATAGAGGGTAAGGTCGGACAGTTCGGGGCTGAAAGTTGCGCTGAGGTTATCCCCACCACTTTCGACCAACACCAGTTCCAGACCTTGGTGACGCGCTTGCAGTTCATCAATCGCGGCCAGGTTCATGGAGGCATCTTCCCGTATCGCGGTATGGGGACAACCACCAGTCTCCACCCCCATAATACGATCCTCTTCCAGTGCTTCGTGCCGCAACAGGAACTGGGCATCCTCACGGGTATAGATGTCGTTGGTCACCACCGCCAGATTGTAATGCTCGCGCAGTGCCTGACAGAGTGCTTTTAACAGGGCGGTTTTGCCCGAACCGACCGGCCCACCAACACCTACGCGTAAACATTGTTGACTCATAATCTGACTCCTTCATTTTCTATAAAACAATTGGTACGGCAGGGGCCCTGCGTACTATTAGGACTAGCTGCGGAACAGGCGTGAATATTGGGTTTCATGGCAACCACTGGCAATTGCAAAACCCGGCAAGGTCCCCCCCATCTCCTCATCGTCCAGCGACAGTGCCTGCAGCACCGACTGCTCGATATTGGGCATCAAGCGGTGCAACAGTTGTTGCGCAGCGGTCTGGCCCAAAGGCACCGTTTTACAGGCCACCGCCACCTGATTTTCCAGCCAGCTCCAGCAAAAACCGCGCAGTGCATCCGCCTCGTCGATGTTGTAATGGCAGGCGGCGATAGCAAACAGGGTGCAATAGGCGGGTTCTGCGGGCTGAATGGTCTGTTCGGTTAACACCGCCAGCGATTGCAATAAACGATTGAGAGTGCCACCCAACTGAATCTCTTCCTGAAGCAGTTCATGGGTTTCACGATTGGCCAGCAACCATTGATTCCAATGTTCCAGCGCATGCTGATCACCCGTTCGCCAGGCGCGCATCTGGCGAAGAATGACCGGAAGATCGGTACAGGCCAGACCGTCCTTCATCACGCCGGCCAACCAGGCATCGAGATCCCCCTCCGCCGTTAACCAACCACTATCAATCGCGTATTCCAAACCTTGCGAGTAGGCAAAAGCACCAATCGGCAACGAAGGGCTGACCAGATGGAGCAAGTGCAATAGGGGTGTGTTCATTCTTGTATTTTCCTGCTGCCGGGTGGTTATGAATGTGCATGCGTATGAGCATGCCTGTCTTCATGAGAATGACTATTGGGGGGCTCATGAGAGTGCCCCTGAGAATGCTCATGGTCGCCATGGGAATGCCCTCCCAGATGACCGTAAGCACCGTTTTCCGGTGAAAATTCAGCCGCTTCGGTAAGGGTGCTAAGGCCGTGCAAGCGCACCAGCTCTTCCAACACGTGATCGGGCTGAAAGCGCAACCAGCGTTCGCCGACCTGAAGCGGAACATGACGATTGCCCAGGTGATAACAGGCCTTGGCAAATTGCAGCCAACTGTCTGTGCTGGCTGTCACCACCGTTTCCGCCTGGCTGCGCACCTGAACAAGCTGGCCACATTCAGTTTGCAGAAGATCCCCGTCCTGCAACACCTGCCCACGCTCGATAAACACCCCCACCTCTTGCCCGCTATCGGTGCTGGCACGGAAACGTCCCTTGCAACGCAACTCGAACGGCAAACTCAGCACCTCGGGTATGCGAGGGGGGCAATCCTGCGTGGCTTCCGGTTGGTAGCGTTGGATGATTTTTAACATGTCAGGCTCCAGAGAGATTTCTGTTCGATGCACGGGTTTGAGCTGTGAATATGGGCCCATTCAGACAACATAAAGCACCGATCAAAAGAGAAAATAACGCTGCGCCATGGGCAGTTCGCTGGCCGGTTCACAGGTCAGTAACTGGCCATCTGCCCGCACTTCGTAAGTTTGCGGATCGACTTCCATGTGGGGCTGGTAGCTGTTCAGTTTCATATCCGGCTTGCCGATCTCCCGCACGCCTTTGCAGGCCGCCAGCCTACGCTCCAGACCCAACGAGGCTTCCAACCCGCGTTCAAGCGCCGCCGCCGCTACGAAAGTTAAACTGGTCGCGGCCGCCGCCGCTGGAGACGCCCCGAACATGGGCCGGTAATGCACCGGCTGCGGTGTCGGAATCGACGCATTGGGATCACCCATCGGCGCCGCAGCGATAAAGCCTCCCTTGATGATCAACGAGGGTTTGATGCCGAAGAAGCGTGGCTTCCAGAGCACCAGATCCGCCAGCTTACCAACCTCCACCGAACCGACTTCGTGCGCAATACCATGGGACAGCGCCGGATTGATGGTGTACTTGGCGACATAACGCTTGGCGCGATAATTATCCGCGCCCAGATTACTATCTTCGGCTAATAACCCCCGCTGCACTTTCATTTTGTGAGCGGTTTGCCAGGTGCGGGTAATCACCTCCCCTACCCGTCCCATGGCCTGCGAGTCGGAAGCGATCATGGAGAAGGCGCCCAGGTCGTGCAAAATATCCTCGGCGGCGATGGTTTCCTTGCGAATACGGGAATCGGCAAAGGCCACATCTTCCGGAATATTCGGATCCAGATGGTGACACACCATCAGCATATCCAGGTGTTCATCCACTGTATTAACCGTGTAGGGGCGCGTTGGATTGGTCGACGAAGGAAGCACATTGGCCAGACCACAGGCCTTGATAATGTCCGGTGCGTGCCCGCCTCCGGCACCTTCGGTATGGTAGGTGTGGATTGAGCGCCCCTTGAAGGCGGCAATAGTATCCTCAACAAAACCTGACTCATTCAGGGTATCGGTATGAATCGCTACCTGTACATCGAAACGGTCGGCTACGCTCAGACAGTTATCGATCGACGCCGGCGTGGTACCCCAGTCTTCGTGCAATTTCATGCCCATGGTGCCAGCCGTTAACTGCTCTTCCAGCGGACCGGGCAGGCTCGCGTTACCTTTGCCCAGAAAACCAAAGTTCATTGGCAGATGATCGGTGCCTTGCAGCATTTTGCCAATATTCCAGGGACCCGGTGTGCAGGTGGTGGCATTGGTACCCGTCGATGGCCCGGTGCCGCCACCGAGCATGGTGGTGACGCCAGACATCAAGGCTTCGTCGATCTGTTGCGGGCAAATAAAATGAATATGAGCATCTATCGCACCAGCGGTGAGAATCTGCCCTTCTCCGGCAATAACATCGGTACCGGGCCCAACCTCGATGGTCACACCCTCCTGGGTATCGGGATTCCCCGCCTTGCCGATGGCGACAATGCGCCCCTCCTTGATACCCACATCGGCTTTGACGATGCCCCAATGATCCAGAATCAGAGCATTGGTGATCAATGTGTCAACCACCTCGTTTGACAGCCCCTGACTCTGCCCCATACCGTCGCGGATCACTTTGCCGCCACCGAACTTAACCTCATCGCCATAGCGGGTGAAATCTTTTTCGACCTCGATCCACAGCTCGGTATCGGCCAGGCGAACCCGGTCTCCCGTGGTAGGGCCGTACATTTCCGCGTAAGCCTGTCGTGTAATGGTCGCCATTATTCCGTCTCCCTCGAATCCATCGCAGAACTGTCCACCTGGGGAGCATCATCCAGGGGCCCCATCACTTCGCCGCGAAAGCCAAAGATGCGTTGCTTGCCGGCAAACCGCACCAGTTCAACAGTCCGGCTTTGTCCCGGCTCAAAACGCACCGCCGTACCTGCGGCAATATTGAGGCGAAAGCCACGGCTCAGCTCGCGCTCAAACCTGAGCGCCGGATTGGTTTCATAAAAATGGTAATGGGAACCAACCTGAATCGGCCGGTCACCGCTATTGGCGACTTTAAGGGTACAGGTTTCACGACCGGGATTGAGTTCAATCTCCCCCGCTTTTATCTGCAACTCACCGGGTTTCATCGGCGTACTCCCTGTTCGTATTATTGGATAGGGTCATGCACGGTGACCAGTTTGGTCCCGTCGGGAAAGGTGGCTTCGACCTGAATTTCATCGATCATTTCGGGCACTCCATCCATCAGGTCGTCCCGACCCAGAATGGTGCGACCAAAGCTCATCAACTCGGCAACGGTCTTTCCATCCCGCGCACCTTCAAGAATTTCAGCACTGATCAGGGCGACCGATTCGGGGTAATTGAGTTTTAGTCCCCGAGCTCGGCGCCGTTCTGCCAACAGCGCAGCGGTAAAGAGCAGCAGTTTATCTTTTTCTCTGGGGCTTAATTCCATAATGATCTCGCTGTTATCTAAAAATGCCTAAATGCATAACGTTCTTAATTGACTAACAAAGCTTCAGGTTAACCAGATGCGTGGCTGGACGCCGTCTCGCTGCAATAGCACTGGACGTATGATTTGCCAGGCTTGAATAAAGAAATGTCGAGCCGCCTCCATCTCGTCCCCCAGATAACGAACACAAAGCACGTCACGTCGAAAGCTGATCGCAAAACGGGCCTGAATATCTTCGCTTTTCAGGGCGCGTAATTGGTCGATCACTGCTTTGGGGTCAGCCTCAAATCCCGTTGCCCAGGCACTGCCGCTTACCACCCGGTTATCCAATCCCCAGGCTTGATGCGACAGCTCACTGTCTGCGTACAGATCCTGCTTTTCGATCAACAGGGGTTTTCCTTCGCGATAGATGCTCATCTGCTGCAACATGCTACCGCGGGTGAAACGCTCATCGCTGGCAGGTCGTCCCAGGCTGACCAGTTCCCAACCGATAAATTTTGCATCCGCCGCCAGGTTCACCTGTGCCTGGGTACGACCTAGCGCGCCATCGAACATAATGGTTTCCTGGGGCAGCCATTCCAGCACGGCTTGAGGACCCACCTGAACATCGAGGTGTTGATGCTGGGCGACAGCATGGCTGTCACTCTTGTAGATCTTGCCGGCCGAAGGCGTCGTGACCAATGCTGAGGACCCAGTATCAAGAGTCATGTTGATATCGAGCCGGTCGCCGCTGACGAGCCCCCCGGGAGGATGCAATAAATACACATGACAGCAACCACCTTCCGGATAGAACGGTTTCTGTACCCGCAAAGGGCCCTGGTGGCGAAGGTGATGCAGTGCCGTACGCGGCCCCCGCAGGTCAAAACCCAGTTCGAGAGAAGCCAGCCATTGTCGATTTTGCCCAAACCCTTCGCGCGGCGGCGCTACGCAATCTGGCGTACTCAGGGCCGGTTCTGAACTGGACTGCATTGCTTCCCCTGTTTCAAACGGATCAGTGACTCTCGTGCCGCCATTTGTTTTATTATGATCGCTGCTTGCGAACATCATGCGGCTACCTTGTAGACCGAGTCTTGCAAACCCCAGACCAACCCTAGGCAGACCCGTATTATCAATCTTTAAAGCCGAACGATCTTAGCCACCTCATGATTTTTGCACCAAAAAAAGGCGCGCACCGAAATAGCGCGCACCCTTATAAGGCAAAATCCTGACTAGCAAAGCGAACCTTCTGGAAAAGAAAGCTGCTCGGCATCAAACGGTCAGGTATTTTTTCACCAACTCATCACCAAGCCCCGCCATTTCCCCCATGGCCACATTACGCCCGCGCTCAAGAATGCAAAAATCGTCCGCGACTTTGTGAGCAAACGGCAGTTTTTGTTCAACCAAGAGTACCGTAAGACCGATCTCTCGGTTGAGCTTGCGAATAATATCGCCGATCTCCTGCACCACATTGGGCTGAATCCCCTCGGTCGGTTCGTCCAAAATCAGTAGCGAGGGATCGGTAACCAGCGCACGGCCGATGGCCAACTGTTGCTGCTGGCCTCCGGAAAGATCGCCTCCCCGGCGGTGCAACATCTCCTGCAAAACAGGAAACAGTTCGAAGATAAACGGCGGGATGCGCTTGGCGTTATCCCGGCGTGCCGGTAATCCGATCTGCAAATTTTCTTCCACGGTTAACAGCGGAAAGATTTGCCGCCCCTGGGGCACATAACCAATTCCCAGGCTGGCTCGGCGCTCGGCCGATTGTTTCAGCAAGTCCTCGCCCTTGAATTGCATGGACCCAGAAGCCACCGGCAACAGACCCATAATGGCTTTTAACAAGGTGGTTTTGCCCACACCATTGCGCCCCATCAAGCAGGTACAGCGCCCCTCATTCACATTGAGATCAAGATCCCAGAGAATATGGCTTTCACCGTAAAACTGGTTAATACCCTGAATCTGTAACATCGCCCTACTCCCCCAAATACACTTCTTTGACCCGCGGATCGGCTTGCACCTGATCCATAGTGCCTTCGGCCAATACAGACCCCTGATGCAATACCGTTACGGTACGGGCAATGGAGCGCACGAAATCCATATCGTGTTCAACCACCACGACCGAGTGCTTACCCGCCAATGAGTTCAACAGCTCGGCGGTGCGATCCATCTCCTGATGAGTCATACCGGCCACCGGTTCATCCACCAGCAACAGCTGAGGGTCCTGCATCAGCAGCATCCCGATCTCCAACCACTGCTTCTGACCGTGAGAGAGTGCACCGGAACGCTGATCAGCATGATCCTGTAAACCAATGGACTCCATTGTGCTTTCAATATGAGAGCGCTGCTCACCCCTGACTCGAGCGCGAAAAGTACTCCAGACTCTTTTATCGCCCGACATCGCCAGCTCCAGGTTTTCAAACACCGTCAGGGGTTCAAACACCGTAGGCTTCTGGAATTTACGGCCTATGCCCGCCTCGGCGATCTCCGCTTCACTGAGCTGTAACAAATCAATACGACGACCGAAAAAAGCCGTGCCGCTGTCGGGCCGGGTTTTACCGGTGATGATATCCATCATGGTGGTTTTGCCGGCACCGTTAGGACCGATAATGCAACGCAGTTCACCGGGTTCTATATAAAGATTCAGATCATTGATCGCCTGAAACCCATCGAAGCTGACGTTGAGCCCCTCCAGGTACAGGATGGTATTTTTCGACAGATCCAGGTTACTCACTGCCGGCGGCATCAGGAAATCAAACACCTGATCGCGACGGGTATGGTGACGGAATGTCTCTATCATGCTCATGCGTCAGCCCCCTTGCGCTTCAATAGCCCGACAATGCCATTGGGCAGATACAGTGTCACCAGTACGAAGATGGCCCCCAGGGCGAACAGCCAGACCTCGGGCATCGCCATGGTGAAAAAGGATTTGGCGTAGTTGATCAGCAAGGCACCGACCACGGCACCGTATAGTGTGGCCCGTCCACCTACCGCGACCCAGACCACCGCCTCGATCGAATTAAGCGGCGAGAACTCGTTGGGATTGATAATACCCACCTGAGGCACATAGAGTGCCCCGGCGACGCCGGCGAGCGCCGCGGACAGGGTAAACACCGCCAGCTTCACCCGTTCGACGCGATAACCGATAAAGCGCACCCGATCTTCACTGTCGCGTATCGCCACACAGACTCGTCCGAGACGCGATCGAGTGACCGCTCGACAGATCAGGTAACCGGCAATCAGGGCCAGTGACGAAGCGATAAATAACAGGATACGCGTGGTGTCCGATTGCAGGCTGAAACCAAGAATATCTTTGAAATCGGTCAAACCGTTGTTGCCCCCAAAACCCATTTCGTTGCGATAGAAGGCCAGCAACAAGGCGTAGGTCAGGGCCTGGGTGATAATGGACAGATACACCCCCGTGACCCGGGAGCGAAAGGCCAGCGCGCCAAAGGCAAAAGCCAACAACCCGGGCACCAGCAATACCATCAACATGGCAAAACCAAAGTGATCAAACCCCTGCCAGAACCAGGGTAGTTCCTGCCAGTCGAGGAACACCATAAAGTCGGGCAGTTCAGGATTACCATAGACACCTCGGTCACCAATCTGACGCATCAGGTACATGCCCATGGCGTAACCACCCAGGGCAAAAAATGCGCCATGACCCAGGCTGAGAATGCCCAGATAGCCCCAGGCCAGATCCAGTGCGACCGCCAACAAGGCATAGCAGAGGTATTTACCCAGCAAGGTAACGGTGTAGGTCGGCACATGAAACGCACTGTCTACGGGCAACAGAACATTCAGTAATGTAACCAGCACCGTGACCACTAACAGAGAGCCAATCAGAATTTGGCCACCCAGATCATTTTTAAAAAGTTTGTTGAGTAGCATGACTTAATTCTCCGCCGCCCGGCCCTTTTGCGGAAAGAGTCCGCGGGGGCGTTTCTGGATAAACAGGATAATGAAAACCAGCACCAGGATTTTGGCCAGCACTGCACCCGCCCAGGGCTCAAGCAGTTTATTACCCACACCAAGAAAGAGACCGGCGACCAGGGTTCCCCAGAGATTGCCGACGCCACCAAACACCACCACCATAAAGGAGTCGATGATATACGCCTGACCCAGATTCGGTCCCACATTGGTCAGCTGGCTCAGCGCAACACCGGCCACACCGGCGACGCCACTGCCGAGACCAAAGGTCATGGCATCAACCCATTGCGAGCGCACTCCCATGGAACGAGCCATTTCACGGTTCTGCGATACCGCGCGAACTTGTAATCCCAGGCGTGTTTTCTTCAGCACCATAAAGAGTGCCGCGAAAACGATAAGACAAAAGATAAGGATATACAGCCGATTAAAGGTCAGGGAAAAGACACTGTTGATCTCCAGTGCACCACTCATCCATTGCGGAGTTTCCACACTGCGGTTCAGTGGTGAGAAAATGGTTCTTACTGCCTGCTGCAGGATCAGGCTGATCCCAAAAGTAGCCAGCAAGGTTTCCAGTGGTCGACCGTACAGGAAACGAATCACGCCGCGTTCAATCGCAATACCTACCAATCCGGAAACCAGAAACGCGGCAGGAATCGCGACAAAAATAGAATACTCAATATGATTGGGCATCATCAGCTGAATCACATAGGTGGTATAGGCACCTAACATAATCAGCTCACCATGGGCCATATTGATCACACCCATAACGCCAAATGTGATGGCCAGACCGATAGCCGCCAACACCAGTACCGAGCCCAGGCTGAGGCCAAAGAAAAGCGTTTCCATATGACCGAAGAGTTCAATCCGCTGCTCAATACGATCAAGACTCGCATCCAGCGCGCGAAGCACCTGTTTGTCGGTTTCGGATGACAGCAAAGCCGTCAGGCGATTGCGCACCTCGGGTTGCAGGCTTTCGGCCAATTCCTCAACGGCTGCGGCTCGCTCTTTCGCCTCTTCGCTTTCCAGCATGGCCAAAGCGATTGCCACGGAGATCAAGGCACTGACGTCATCATCGCTTTCCTGCTGTTGACGCGCTTTCAGAAGATCCAGTTGCTTCAGGCTGATCGATGGCAGCATCGCCTGTAACGATTGCAAACGCAGCTGCGGGTCGGGACTGGCCAACTGCAACATGGCCACCGCACTCTTTATCTGACTGCGCAAACGGTTGTTAATAGGGATTTTCCGGATTTTGCGTTTGGTAACGCTACCCAGGGATTCATCCGTTAACACATCCGTCAGCAGATACTGTTTATCTGCTTTCTCTACCAACACCAGAGTTTTGCTGGCTTTGTGCAGATACAGCTCCCCCTTCTGTAAAGGCAGCAACAGTGCCAGGGCTCGAGGATCGGCACTCTCTACGATCCATTCGACCGCTTGTTGATTCTTTTTTAACTTGGCTTGCTTCAGTTGTTCGACACCCTGATCAAACAGGGTATTGGACCAGACGGCAGAACTGGCCGTGAGCAGCCCTATGAACAACAGGACTGTGGTTATTACTCGCGCGCAATAATGGATTATCGACATAACAATGCTGTCCTCAGGCGCGCTCTAACGGCACGCTATGGATGCCCTTATGGGCGACAGAATGCGTAATAAAAAATTGGAAAAGTGGACGGCAACGCCAGGCGCTGCCGTCACAGGCCGAGAACTAGTAGTTCTGGCCGGAGCACTTATTGGTTTTGACGTTGTAGTTACCGCAGGACAGCGGTGCACGCCAATCAGAGATAATATCCTTGGAACCGGACAAGAAGTCAGACCAGGCATCACCCAATACGGTACCGTTGGTTTCCCAAACGACCTGGAATTGACCGTCTTCCTGGATTTCACCGATCAATACCGGCTTGGTGATATGGTGGTTCGGAGCCATAGTGGCATAACCACCGGTCAGGTTTGGCACGCTAACACCAATGATCGCATCCTGAACCGCCGAAGGATCAGTGGTACCCGCCTTTTCTACCGCTTTAACCCACATATTGAAACCAATGTAATGGGCTTCCATCGGGTCATTGGTTACGCGGGCATCATCTTTGATGTAAGCATGCCAGCTGTCGATAAAGGCATCGTTGTGATCCGACTCGACACTCATAAAGTAATTCCAGGCCGCAAGGTGACCAACCAGGGGCTTGGTATCGATACCGGAAAGCTCCTCTTCACCGACCGAGAACGCCACCACGGGAATGTCTTCCGCGGAGATACCCTGATTACCCAACTCCTTGTAGAAGGGAACGTTGGCATCACCATTGATGGTAGAAACGACTGCGGTTTTCTTGCCCGCACTGCCGAATTTTTTCACATCGGAAACGATGCTCTGCCAATCTGAATGACCAAAGGGTGTGTAGTTGATCATGATATCGCTTTCAGCCACACCGTTGGCTTTCAGATAAGCTTCGAGGATTTTGTTGGTGGTACGTGGGTAAACATAGTCGGTACCCGCCAGTACCCAACGCTCAACGCCCAGTTCGTTTTTCAGATAATCTACCGCAGGAATAGCCTGCTGGTTTGGCGCCGCACCGGTGTAGAAAACATTTTTAGAGGATTCCTCACCTTCGTACTGAACGGGATAAAACATAATGCTATCCAGCTCTTCAATGACCGGCAGTACGGACTTACGAGAAACCGAGGTCCAGGCACCGAAGATAACGTCTACTTTTTCTTTTTCGATCAGCTCGCGGGCTTTCTCGGCAAACAATGGCCAGTTAGAAGCTGGATCGACCACAACGGCTTCCAGCTGCTTGCCCAGCACGCCACCCTTGGCATTTTGATCGGCTACCAGCATCTCCATGGTGTCTTTCAGCGTGGTTTCACTGATCGCCATGGTTCCGGAGAGTGAATGCAGCACCCCAACTTTGATGGTATCGGCGGCGATGGCCATACTGCTGCCAGCGACCATAACGCTGGTACCTAGCGCCAGCAATGTCTTTTTAAACGTGACTCGAGAGAATCCCATAGTAACTCCTGTCCTATCGATTATTTGATTATTGGTTTTCGATACTGCAACCCAACTGGTCACATCGATAAATGCAAAGGACAGACCAACAACGATAAAACGCTCTAGCACGCAGTTATTAAAGGGATATGACAGTTTCTTATAATGACAGACTAAGCCTGCAAGCACCGAATCGGAGCAATCATTTGGTGCGGCGCCCTAAATGCGGGCAAAACAGAAAGTGAGTGTTTTTCTGCACAGATATAGTGCGAGCAAATCAAAACATATGGCCACTGGCCATTGGCTCTGCCGAGTTAAAGATCATTAAATGATCCCCGCCTCCAAACCTACCGCCATGGCCATGCCCAACTCACGACACTGATCGACAAAGGCCGGATCGAAGTCCCCACGACAGATCAAGGGTTCCTGAACCGGCCGCCAACGCAGTCCGGTGGTAATGCTATCAACAGCCCGTCGAGTCCCCGTACCATCATGGCCGGCCCGAATGTACAGGGCATAGGGCAAACCCTGCTTCACTTCGAGACAAGGGTAATAAATACGGTCGAAGAAATCCTTCAGGGCTCCACTCATATAACCCAGGTTTTCTGTGGTGCCCAAAATCAGGGCATCGGCTTGCAAAACATCCTCGGCAGTCGCCTGCAGCGGCGGGATATGACACACCTGAATTCCCGGGGCCTCACTTTGCGCCCCTTGCAGAACCGCATCGGCCAATATTTGAGTATTGGGCGACGGTGCATGCGCAACAATCAACAGGATTTTGGTCATCGTCTTAACTCTCCGAAAAACGGCGCGAATTAATTTACTATCTATCTTTTGAAAGCGGTCTTTTTTAGCGCCCCCTGTTCACGGACCTCAACCCCGGGGTATTAACAGGGTAGCTGTCAGGGCAGTGTTTTACCCTGTGCCGCTTTCTGCCGCAGTCGTCCCCCGAACAGATTGATGCCCAGCCCCAGCATCACCATGGCAATACCAAACCATTGCAGACTATTAAGCGTTTCATTGAGCAACCGTTCTGCAAAGAGCAAACCGACCACAGGCACCAACAAGGTTAAAGGTGCCACCACCCCCGGAGAATAACGGGTCAACAGTCCGCCCCAAACCCTGTAACCAAATATCGTAGCGACAAAAGCCAGGTAAATCAGTACCAGTATCGACTTCACACCCAACCCCGTCAGGCTGGACTCTATGAGCGCTGCTCCCTCAAGATAGTAGGACAGGATAAAAAAGGGCACAGGCGGTATCAAGGCACCCCAAACCACAAGCCCCATCAGATTGGCGCTACCCATAGAGCCAATATGACGATTGATGATATTCCCCAGCCCCCAGCAAGCAGCCGCGCCAATCGTTAAAACGAACCCAATAAGGCTCATATTCCCTGCATCGCCCCCCTGTAAGGCCAGCACCAATAACCCCGCACTGGCCACCAGTATGCACAACCATTGCTCGAGGCGTGGCGGCTCCCCCATCAACAGGGCCGCAAATAGCAGAGTAAAGAGTACCTGGGCTTGCAGCACCAATGAGGCGAGTCCGGCGGGCATTCCCAAATGCATCCCCGCAAACAACAGGGCAAACTGACCAAAACTGATGGTTATGCCGTAGGCAAACAACCATTTCAGGGCTATTTTGGGCGGCGCGATAAACAATATCGCAGGAAAGGCAACCAGGGCGAAACGCAGCCCGCCCAGCAGCATCGGCGGCATTGTGTCCAGGCCCCAATGAATCACGATAAAGTTAAAGCCCCAGGCCATCACGACCATCAGGGCTAACAGCCAATCCCTCAGAACCACAACTGACCTCCTTGGTGTCATCAGCCAAAACGGGGGATATGGCCATCCCGCCAAGCTATTCGGCGCTGTCGCACCATGGTAACGACTTTGACGATAAGGAGACAGCCAGGCATGAAGAAGATTCAAGCCAGGATGAGTAGCCGACACTCCCTTCGCGGGCTGGATACTGGTAAGCTTTGCGCCATAATTGATTGAGACATTTCAACGACAACCCGCATCATTCGGCCTTACCCTGCAAACGGATAATGCGCCCCCGCCATGGAGATAAAACATGCACATCGAACCCGGCTTTGTTGCCCCTGTAAAGGTAATTGCTGCCAACGTAATAACCGTTTCGTTATTGGTTTTTTACGTTAGACAGTACCTGTTTAGCCTGTCATCACTGGCGGTTCAGATTCCTCGTATGCTACTGGCTGCGGGCTTCTTCTCGTTATTTATGCAGAGTTACAGCGTCCCTGTCGGTCCCTCGGAGTTGCACTTTGTTGGTGCCATGGCCATCTATCTGACACTGGGCTTTATCCCTACCCTGATCGGTTTTGCCTTCGGACTGCTGATGCAGGGATTATTGTTCGATCCAGGCGACCTGGCTCACCTGGCGATTAACAGCCTGTCCCTGATGCTGCCACTGATCAGTGTCCACTTCCTGGCCGGCCGCCATTACCTTAGCGGCGAACGTACCACCAGTATCACGCAGATTGTTAAACTGGACGCCATCTACTATTCGGGGGTCACTGGCATGGTGGGTTTCTGGCTCGCAATCAGCGATGTCGCCACGCCACTGAACGCCTGGATGAGCTTTGCAGCCTCCTATTTGATCATTGTGATGCTGGAACCTCTGGTATCGATTGCAGCCGTTAAACTGCTTAAAGCCTTCGACCACTCTCCCCTGATCAAGCGCTTCTTCTCGGTGCAGAAGCTGCAGCTGAACAAGCCTGTATAAGCGTTTTCTCAATACGCAACTGCCACTGTACAGTTGCGTATTGAACCGGCCTTATACCCTGCCTTAATCGCCTTTCCGTCACGCCCTTTTCATATTTTCTGCCCAAACCATTCACGCTGGCCCTGCAGTACTCGTAGCCTTTGCGTCATTACTTGGCCGTTAATCAAGATCAGAAAGAGCCGCGCAAACTTCACAATCTATATGGCACCTCTGATTAATCAGAGGTGCCATAAGTAATAACATCAAATATTTTAGAAAGACTACGTATAGATACGTACGAATAATTGCCATCTAATAGTACTAATATGGGTAGTAGTTTATACAAACTTACATACTAGCCAGTCGACTGCAGTGGAAGCTCTGTATTTGACGCCAAGGTGACTCTGAACCATTCAGGACTGCGGATACGTCTGGTGAACCACGAGGTCCAGGTTTATTCTGGATTGCAGCATGTTTATTACCAGAAAGTTGAAGCATTTCAAGCAAGCGTAACAAAGAGTCTGGAATGGCCCGGAATGTGCCCATAGAACAGCTTATAAGCGGAGTTTCAACCAGCAGGCGGAGTCCTCTCAATGTCATCACGCATTAAAGCCAAAACCTTCGATTTTTCTCTTTTCGACATTCACCGAAACATCGATGCTCATGAAAAAATGACCTATTGCGCTGATTACATACTGATCAAACCCAACGATAACTCCTGCCGTATTGAGCTGTCCCTCAAAAGTGGCCGCCTGCAAAAAGGCGAACTACTATTACTGTCCCCCTTAACCCCTTTCAAATTATCTTACGACAAACAGTGCAAGGATCATTTACGGTGCGATGCCCTGCACTTTCGCTTAAACAGCCTGGGTCAAACCTTTATCGACAGCGTCCAATTTAAACCCATTATGGACATGCTCGAACGACCTACCAACGCCCAACTCTTTCATGCCCTGGAACCCGAATGTTTTGATCTGATTGCGAAATTTAATAACACCTTTGCCTTTTCCCAGGTTATCTATTTACTTCAATTGCTGGAGAATCTTTCCAAAGCAGAAATTTTGAACCGGGAGTTCGATCAAGAACAGGAAATCACCAGTAACCAGCGCATAGAAGACCGGATTCAGACGGCCATTAACTACATTAAGGAGAATTTGTCCGAGCCCTTAATGATCAGGGATGTCGCCAGAAAACTGAATATGGCTGACAGTACCTTCTCCCGTTTTTTTCACAACAATACCGGAAAAACCTTTCGCCAATTCGTTATCGAACAACGCATTCACTATGCGGCCAAACAATTGATCTCGACCGATTTGAGTATTTCCACCATCAGCACCGATGCCGGATTTCTATCGTTGTCCAATTTCAATTCAAAATTTAAAGTCCAGTTTAATGCCACACCTCGAGAATATCGCGCAAAGCGTATCAACCTCAGAGAGAACATCGATAATCAACTCTGCGTTGAAGGCCAGCTCAACAACCTCAACTCTTAAGGCACCTCTGTTTCATTCAGCTAGATCTCTGCGGATCCTGAAAATGATTTTTATCAAGGCGAAGCTCGACGCAGTAGCCCCATCAATATCTGCAGGCTTGATGGTTAATCCAGGATTCACAAAAGCAGCAACCAGACACCCTGACAAGTCAGCGAGTACCCAGGGACTCAAGACCCTCTTTGGAGTTCTTCGCCAGAAGGCTCGTCATCCAGACGACAAGAGCATAGGAAGCACAAGCAATAGCCGATGCATACAACGGCGCTTCCATCCATCCTAATTCGAAGAACAGGAATAAAATTGTGGCCGCACCAAAACCCGTCAACATCGAAATCAGCGCTGCATAGATATTGCCTTTAATGAAATGGGACAGTAGTACCGGAGCTATCAGGGCAGCCATCAACGTGCCGGAACCCAATATAGCCAGCATCGATAACATCACCGGTGGTGCATAGAGCATCCCCAAGAACCCCACCATGCCGAGCAACCAGACGGCAGAACGATTAATTCGCAGCAACCAGGTTTCGGACAGGTCCGTTTTAGAAAACAATGACTGGCGAAGATCATGAGAAACCGCGCTGGAAATCGCATGCAACACCGAATTGGCCGTCGATTTCATGGCAAACAGGATAAACAGTGTAATGATGGCCGCCGCCATGGGCGACATAAAGGTGTTAAGAAACACGGGCATGGCCTGATCAGGATTTTCCAGTCCAGGCACCTTCAGCCGCGTATAAATACCCACCAGAGGCACCAGGCTTAACAGGCACGCCATGGGCGTCATATAGGCAATCACGTGATGAAGCTTGGTCTTTTTGGACAAAGCCATGAAACGAACGGCCATAAACGGCAACGTTGTCGCGTAGATAAAAGCATAAGGAAGAATAAAGGCCACGTGCCAGACCGTTGAGCCGTAGGGGCCAGAGTCGGTGGGCTCAAGTAATGTCTTGTCCATCGCATGAACCTGATCGAGCAGTTCAAACAGGGGAATATCGAGAAAAATCTTACCAACAATAACCAGAGCCGAAATACACATGCCCATTACCATGATGGCATCGGTAAAGGCAACGGCGGCCAACCCACCAATCGAGGTGTATAGCATGATGATGGCGATCAGAATCAAGGATGCGGTTTGCGGTTCAATTTCCAGCCACTGCCCCGCCAACAAGCCCAGCGCTTTGATTTGCCCTACCAGGAAAACCAGCAGCAGAACAATACTGACCAAGGCGGCCACCGTCTGAGTCAAACGTTTGATACTGGCAGGGCCATCGTGAATATTCACAATGTATTCGGGGATGGTGAGGCTGCCCATTTTCTGGGCTTTCTCTCGTAAGAAGCGTGCACATAACAACACGGCCAAGACCATGGCGGGAGCAAAAAAGAAGTTACCCAGTAACTCTATGGCGCCATATTTGTACGCCATTCCAGGGGAACCCATAAACCCCCAACCTGAGAACCCGGTTGCCACAATGGTAGCGGCCCCAATAAAGGGGCCGAGTCCACCGGCGGCCAGAAGGAAGCCGCCTTCGCCACTTTTCATTTGGATGACTTTGTTGCTGTATACCGCGAGGGCAATCATGATAACGACCGTTATCAACAACAGTATCCAATTGAATGCAGTGACCATGACGTCTTCCTTCTTTTGACCGGGTTGCAGTATGGGTATTACTTGGCTGGCTCCTGAGCCGTAACTGTAGCCGGTACAGCTTCAGCTTCAACCTCAGCAGCATTATTTCTTTTTTTGCGAACAGAATTGATGATCTCACCCATACCGCCGGCAATAACCAGAGCGCCACCGATAAACTGCAGGGTCGTCATTGATTCGCTGAACACCATAATACCAATACCGGCACCGACAACAGTCTCAAAGTAGGAGACACAGGCCAGCTCTGCTGCTTTCAAATGTTTGGCAGCCACAGTCAACAGGCTCAAGGCACCAAAGCCGATAAAGAAGCCCATTGAAATCAACCAGATCCAGGAGCTGGTATCCATTTCTGCCAACGAGGGTGGGCTGATGACAAAGTAGATTGCAATCGCTAGCGCACCAAACAGGAAGTTGAAGAAGGAGCGAGAATCGGAACCTACATCCGTACGATAACGGCTCAGGAACAGGTACATACCGTAACCCAACCCGGAAGCCAGGCCCAGCATATCGCCGATAAAGTTCTCTTTAGAGAAGGACAATGTCAGGGTCAATCCACCGGATTCATTAAAGCCTATGATGCCGATAATGAACAAGCAACCAATAAAGACCGCCGTTAATAAGGCCGCAGTGAGTTTGGATATTTTCTCTTTCAAGAAAATTGCTGCCAGTATGGTTGAAATCACAGGACCGGTATAGATGAGGAATACCGCATTTGCCAGGGATGTGTATTTGGTCGCTGACACGTAAGCTGCCAGGCATAGACCCAGACAAGCACCACTAGCGATTACCGCCGGCGTTAACTTGGTTGCCTTTAACATTAATGCCTTACCCTGGTAAGACATAATCATCAGGATACAGATCGCGCCTACACACATTCGAGTAAAGGCAATTACATCGCCACTGGTATTAATATTACGCGCAAACAGACCGACACAACCCATTAGCGCAGCCGAGACTATCATCGTCGAATAGCCTAAAGTTTTAGTATTCATAACCACCCCTTTTTTACCGTTTCGAGCTAGGATCTATCGCCTTTATGTGCTTCTTTTATCTTCTGGTGAACCACAACCATAAAGACAAAAACACATAAAATGACGTTACATACGATAAAAGAATCAATTGTCCAGTACCCAGAAAGCATATCGACTCCTTACACCGTTTCTCTTGTAAAATCACAGCGCACAGCCTGCTCCTCTACGCTCGTTATTTCTAGCTCTTTTCTGCCAACTACTTGCAGTTTTATGCTTTAAAAAACATAGCTATAGGTAGTTACCGAAACAGGGAAAGACCTCAGATTTTATCGCGGCAGAAAACAGATATTTTTGGTCAGAAAATCGCTATTTATTTTCCACAATAAATCTAAGATGGCTCCACTGATGGAAAACACAGAGACAGAATTTAGCTTTACCTTTCTAAGTAACACCATCTGTAACATCGCATCGATTAAGAAACGTTTTTTAGAAAATCGATAAGAACATTTCAAAATATCATGCTGTAGTTTTTTTTAATTGCTATATATTGGAGTTTAGTTATGAGCGTATCGAATGACCTTTATCCCAATGCTAGCCACCCACTGAAGCGTAAGGAATCTGGCGTTCCTGTTGTACGAAAAGGGCTTCACGTTGAATCCTACAACGACTTCGATCCTTTGAAGCACGTTATCGTCGGTATTGCCGATAACCAGCACATTCCTGAAGCGTGCCCTGCGTCCAACGAAAAAATTCCGGCTGACTCCCCAATGCGTGGCGGTAAAGCAGGTCGTCGCACCCAGGAAAGTATCGATCGTGCGAATGAATGCCTGAACGGATTTGCCGATACGCTCGAAAAGCGCGGAATTATTGTTGACCGCCCCGGAGCCGTTGACTGGCACGAGCGTATTACCACTCCAGACTTCACCATTAGTTCCGGTTTTGGTGTTATGCCGCCTCGCGACTGCCTGCTCACTATGGGCAAGAGCATTCTGATGGCGCCCATGAGCTTCCGTAGCCGTTACTTCGAGTATCTGGCCTACGTTGATCTGTGCCGTGAATATTTCGAGTCCGATCCAGACTGCCTGATCGAACAGGCACCTCGCCCACGCCTGGGGGATGAAAGTTTCCGCATGGACTATGTGGCCGCTTATGAGCATCTGACCGACGAAGAAACCATGGCGCGTTCACTGCGCAAAGAGTACAGCACCAAAGAAACCGATATTCTGTTTGATGCCGCCGACGTTATGCGTCTGGGCAAGGATATCTTTGTCCAGCACGGTTTAACCACCAACCTGGCTGGCATTCGCTGGATCAAGCGCCGCTATGAGCCGATGGGCTACCGCGTTCATACCCTGAGCTTTGAAGACAACCATCCGATCCATATCGATGCTACCTTCTGCCCATTGCGCCCAGGCTTAATGCTGCTGAACCCACACCGTCCATTGTTCAAGGGTCAGCGTGACATCTTTGAGAAGAACGGATGGGAAATCGTCGAAGCGGTTGAACCGGCCTGGGACAACCCTCCTCCACTGTGCTACTCCAGCACCTGGTTGTCCATGAACACCCTGATTCTGGATCACAACACCGTCTGCGTTGAGAAATCAGAAACCGGGCAACAAGAGCAGTTCGATAAGTTAGGCTTTGACGTAGTACCGATCGACTTGCGTGATGCCTATGCGTTTGGCGGTGGTCTGCACTGTGCAACAGCAGACGTATGGCGTGAAGGTACCTGTGAGAACTACTTTGACAAGCAGTTCAAAGGTGCTCATAACGTCGATCACTGGGAGTATTAATCCTATATCGGAGCAACGGTAACACGGCGGGTTTCTTTCGAACCCTACTCATCGAATAGAGACCCGTCACCACCCACTGCATTCAATGTAACAACGAATGCAGTGGCAAACACTAAAGACGGAGGAACTTAGTTCTGCAATTGCTTGTCAGTATAGTTGGCGGCCACCTTTAGGGACGATTAATCTTTCTTACTCATGCGAAAGCTTAGGGTGGCCCCTTTTTTCCTACCGTTCTGGCTACTGACAGCTTATATCTTTATCCCTTCTTGTTACCTCCTTCTCATCAGCACTTTATTCGCATCTGTAACGAAAATTATCTCATTTTCTACGCCATACCCTTCAACACCAGGCAGTACAATTAGCAGGTCTTGCGAAATTCTGCCGTCGTTTATGCGATAAAATTACTAAGAATAAACTTGCCCCAAAAAAATAGCACTAAAGTACCAATAAGTATTTGTATAAATTCAATTGGTATTTCCTGCAATAACGTCAAAATTCTTTGCTATGCAAGCCTGATCCCAGCGGAAAACTGCAGCCCAATAGGTAGTACTCCCTGTCGAAAACGAGCCTTTACGTATAGTGAGAAACCCTCTATTAACGTTTAATAAACCCATCAAACGAAACACTGATTTCAGCGATACTTGAAGTGAAAAACAGCGTTTCGATCACTGATTAAATAATGATTCCTAATGGAGGGAATAATCATGATAGGTGCCGTTTTTGCTGTAACTTTTGCTGGTATGGTTGGTGTTAACGCTATGGATACAAACGAGTCAGGTTACTCTGATGAGTGTCGCCAAGTTGCCATTGAGATGCGTAACGAGTACTACAACAATCCGGGCAACTATTACTATGGCCACGCTTCTGACGATGATGGCTGGGGTATGAGAGAGATTGCCCGCGACGCGGAAGCGGCCAAGCGCGCCTGTCATGCAGAAGGCCGGTGAGTCAATCCCCTTTCGACTCCTGAAAAAAGAGCTGCCTCGGCAGCTCTTTTTTATTACCAGATTGTAATTAGAATTTAAAAATCTTCCCAATCAAACGACTCTAATCTTGATAACATGTTCAATACCGGTCAGGCCCTGCAACAACTCTTTTGTGACCTCACCTTCGACATCTACAATATTGTACGCTAATGCATCGCGGCTTTTGTTGAGCATATCGAGCACATTGACTTTATGATCTGCCAACATTGACAGCACATCACCCAGCACACCGGAAACATTATGATTTGAGAATGTTATACGCCGGCCGCCCACTCGATCCATGCTGATATTGGGAAAGTTTACCGAATTGCGAATATTGCCATGTTCGAGGTAATCGATCAGTTGATCGGCCGCCATCAGCGCGCAATTTTCCTCCGCCTCCTGAGTACTTGCTCCTATATGGGGTAACAGCAGTACGCCCTCTTTGCCCAATAAATCAGGCGTAGGGAAATCAGCGACATACGCCGACAGTTTCCCAGCCGCCAGAGCAGGCAGTATCGCGCCAGGGTCAACAATCTCCTCCCGGGCAAAGTTGAGCAATTTCAAACCCGGTTTGGCACTACTCAGGCTATCCGGATTGATCAGATGATGCGTAGCCTCGAGGGAAGGCACATGCAAGGTGACGTAATCGCTGCACGCTAGCAACGAATGCAGGTTATCCATTTTGCCGACTTTGCTCGACAGCCGCCATGCGGCCTCAATCGAAATGGCCGGATCGTAACCTACCACCTTCATACCCAGCGTCAGAGCCATGTTGGCCACCATCGAGCCTATGGCACCCAAGCCAACAACCCCCAGGGTTTTACCGGCAATCTCGGTCCCGGCAAAACGCTTTTTTTGCCCTTCCAGATAGGTCGACATCTGTTCGGCCGATTGCCCCGCATCCAGCCCCTGGACAAAAGCGAGCCCTTCGGAAACCCCGCGTGAGCTAAGCAGGAGGCCAGTCAGCACAAGCTCTTTGACCGCATTGGCATTGGCTCCTGGCGTGTTAAACACCACTACCCCCTGGCGTGAACAGTGCTCGACAGGAACATTGTTAACACCGGCACCGGCGCGCGCGATCGCCTGCAATGAGTCCGGTAGCTCATCGCCATGGAGGTTCTGGCTTCGAAGAAGGTAGGCGTCAGGATGGGTAATTTCACTGGCGACTTCGTAATGAGCCCGGGAAAAGCGCTCCAGGCCACAGGTGGAGATCTGATTGTAGGTTCGAATTTTATACATCAGTACCGTCCTTATTATTGTTATATGATCGCCCCGGGGTACTGGCCGCAGGGCGATTTCTGGAGCCGTTAACCACTCCTCGGTCCTTGGATACTGTTCAGGTTACAGTGACGCCACCTCGGCATAGGCCCAATCCAACCAGGGCAACAGCGCCTCCAGATCACTGGCTTCGACCGTACTGCCACACCAGATACGCAAACCGGCCGGTGCATCACGATATGAGCCGATGTCATAGGCAACCGCTTCCTGCTCTAACAATTTACCCATCTGTTTGATCTGCTCAGGTGCAAGATCCAGTGTGAAGCAAACACTGGTATTGGAACGGATCTCAGGCTGCTGGGCCAGAAAGTCGATCCAGGGTCGATCGGCTACAAAGGCCTCCAACACAGCAAGGTTATTACGAGATTTCTCGATCGCTTTGTGGACCCCGCCCATACCATCGATCCAGCCCAAAGCATCCAGATAGTCGGCAACACAGAGCATGGACGGAGTATTGATGGTTTCACCCCGAAAAATACCCTCGATCAGCTTACCACCCTTGGTCATACGGAAAACCTTTGGCATGGGCCAACTCGGAGTGTAGTTTTCCAGCCGTTCAACCGCGCGGGGACTAAGTATCAACATACCATGCCCACCTTCGCCGCCCAGCACCTTTTGCCAGCTAAAGGTGATTACATCGAGTTTTTCCCAGGGCATCTCCATGGCAAAAACCGATGAAGTAGCATCGCACAACGTCAGCCCCGCTCGATCGTCATCTATCCAGTCGGCTTGATCGACCTTGACCCCGGACGTGGTTCCATTCCAGGTAAACACCACATCGTGAGCCTGATTGGCCTGGCTAAAATCGGGTAACCGCCCGTACTCGGCCTCATAAGCATTAACGCTATCTAACTGAAGCTGCTTAACAATGTCGGTCAGCCAGCCTTTGCCGAAGGATTCCCAGGCAAATACATCAACCGGTCGCGGTCCCAACAACGACCACATAGCCATCTCCATAGCCCCCGTATCCGACCCCGGTACAACCCCAACTCGATAACCCTCTGGCAACCCCAGTAGACGGGCGGTCTCCTCACAAGCTCTCTTTAACGCTTGCTTGCCCACGGAGGAACGGTGGGAACGGCCCAGCGTCTGAAGATCCAGCGCCTCCAGCTGATACCCAGGGCGTTTACTACAGGGTCCGGATGAGAAGTTCGGGTTGGCCGGTTTTATCTCTGGCTTCATGGAGGCTCCTTAGGGGTACAAAAGGCTTCTACTATTATTGAACGGTAGGTCACCGCTGGGTCAGCCAACATTATAGGGGAAGCCGGATCCTGCTGGCGAGCACAGACCGATCGCTAGACCACCGGCAACAGAAGTCGAGCCGCAAATACCTGCCCATTACCCAGACTGATAATTGTTTACCGCAGTAGCCTGGCACGCTAGCGTCGAAAGATTAAAAAACAACAATAAAAGCTGAGCCCACTATGTCGCAGATTCCCCAGATCCCCGTCAGCAAAGGCTATCGCCGCTATGTATTAATCTTGCTGACATTCGTCTACGCGCTGAACTTCATCGACCGTCAAATCCTGGTCATTCTGCAAGAATCGATCAAAACCGATATGGACCTGTCAGACTCACAACTGGGTTTACTGACCGGATTTGCCTTCGCAATTTTCTACGTCAGCGTCGGAATCCCTATCGCTCGCTGGGCCGATATTGGCAATCGGCGTAACATTGTTGCCCTGGCCGTCGCTGTCTGGAGTGGCATGACCGCCCTGTCCGGTCTGACCCAAAACTATGCGCAACTATTGCTCGCCCGTATCGGAGTCGGTGTCGGGGAAGCCGGTGGCAGTCCTCCTGCGCATTCCATAATCTCCGACTATTACCCACCGGAAGAGCGCGGCAGGGCCCTTTCCTTCTATTCCACCGGAGTTTATCTGGGCATATTACTGGGCTTTCTGGTGGGCGGTTGGGTCAATCAGGAATATGGCTGGCGAATGGCCTTCTTTGTCGTGGGCTTACCCGGAATCGCGATCGCCTTGCTGGTCCGATTCACCATTCAGGAGCCCCTTCGCGGTCAGGCCGATGGGCTTGAACAGCAGCAACCATCGACGTTTAAGGAAACTCTGGCGACTCTGTGGCGGTTACGCTCATTCCGGTTCTTTTCCATAGCCGCTGGGTTGACGGCTTTCACCAGCTACGGCGTGGGCAATTTCCTGCCCTCTTTTCTTATACGCTCTCACGAGTTCACCCCCATGCAGGTTGGCGTTAGCCTGTCGCTCATCGTTGGCATCGGTGGCGCTATCGGCACCTATTTGGGGGGGTACCTGGCCGATAAGCTGGGGACCCATGATAAACGCTGGTATCTGTGGATCTCCGCCATCATGTGCTTGTTGGGTGTACCCCTGAGTTTGATTGCCTGCTTTGCCGATAATATTGTTGTGGTGCTGGCCATGTTCTTCTTTTCCACCCTGTTTGGCGCCTGCTATCTGGGCCCGACCATCGCCATCACCCACGGGCTGGTCAGCCCAGGAATGCGTGCTATGGCCTCAGCCCTGTTGTTCTTTATATTGAACCTGGTGGGACTGGGACTGGGGCCTCTGTTCGTTGGTGTGGTAAGTGATGCCTTATCACCAACATTGGGCAGTGAGTCGTTGCGCTACGCCATTGCCATTACGGCCTGTGTCGGGGTTCTTGCCAGTATCTGCTTTACCATTTCGGCGCAGCGGCTGTTAGCGGACTCAAGTAAAGGTCGGCTACCCGAGGACAACCAACCATCACTGAAACCCGCTTAATCAATAGGGTGTTGATAGAGCCATATCCAGGACAACGCCGCAGAAGCCTGCGGCGTTTGTTTATGCTCCTGCGGTCAGATCGCCATCAGTAGTCAATTCTGTAGCTGGCACCCAACATACGCCCTTTGGCCTGAACTCCCGAGAGCTGACCATAGGTGTGTTCGGCCCATTGGCTGTAAACCGTTTGGTAATCCCGATTGGTCAGATTGGTGATGCTAACCCCGAGTTCCCCCAGCGGTAACTTCCAGCGCGTTAACAGGTCGAGCGTGGTATAGCCATCGATATCCCCGTCATCAACAATGGCACCACTCGAAGTGGAATCTTCTGCCTTGTTGTAATCAAACACGCTGGTTGCCTGCAGACGGATGCTGGATCCGCTATCCAGATCATAGGCAAGGTAACTAACGACTTTGGCAGGGGCCACCTCTAACGCATCAAGATGCAACCACTTACCGCTTTGCTCATCTTTGGTTTTTCCCCGCGTGTAGGCGCCACTGATGCCCGCCGCCCAATAGCGATCCAGAAAATAATCCAGAGAACCTTCCAGTCCATATATTTTTTTCTTCTGATCTTTTTGAGAAACACTGTAGTCTGCGTTAAAGGTGGTCGTCTTATCAGATTCATTATAGAAAGCCGTTAATGAAGCGGTGAGCGGCTCCCAATCTCCACGCCAGCCAAGCTCATAACTATCGACCTTCATAGCCTCAAGGTCCATATCACTGATTACCGTGCCTGGAACGCCTAACATGCCGGCCAACATACTGGTTGGTGCCACTGCATTTCGCAAAAGACGAGCCAGATCGGGAATCTCGAAACCTTCTGAGTAGTTGGCAAAGATCTGCTGGCTATCATTCAAGCTGTAAACCAACCCGGCATTGAACAGAGTCTCGTTGTAATTGTGAGTATCCCCCTGAATAGCCACCCGCAAACCATCGGGCACCAAAAGGTGTTCATAGGTAGGCATAAAATCATCCACCTCCTGCTCGATATCTTCGTAACGCATACCGGCACGGAACAACAGCGCCTCGGTTAGCTGAAATTTAAAATCGGCAAAGCCACCGAATGTTTTGGTGTCTACGTCAGGGCCGTAGCCGTAGGCATCGATTTCCACATAGTCCAACCCACCGCTGGTTAAAAATTGGCTGGCATCATAACCCACCGCATTTTGTTCACCCTTATCCTTCTGGTAATCCGCACCATATACGACGCTAACGACATCATTGACGTCAGCGCTCAGCACAAGTTTACCACCGTAAACATCCGCCTCACTGGTAGATTGATTGACGAAATTTTGCGGGCCGAAGCTGAATGCAAAAGGAAAAAAACGGTACTCACGCTCGCGCTTATAGGCCAGCGCCGAGAGTTGCTGACCGAGGAAGGCATTATCCGTGTATTGCAGCGAGAAGGCTTCTCGCTCGGTCTTGGGCTGATCGTGCAGGTTGAGCCCTTTAATCGATTTAACCTCCACCGGCGTCCCCGTTAATGCAGGGGCACCGGGACCACCATAATTAGGTGCATAATCACTGTCTTGTTCGTTTTTGACATAGTCATAGCTGAATTGAAGGCGTTTATCAGAATCCAATTGCCAAGCCAACTTTGCCAGCGTCGAATAACGATCGGAATCATGGGTACTGGTTTGCGCAGGCTCGGGGGCAATACGATCCCCATCGGCATCATAAAAGCCATTGGTCTCCTCGTACTCCAGGCCGATAAATCCGTCAAAATCTCCCTCTTTAAACGCTATAGTCTGGCCAATGGTATAGGCAAAACTGTCACTATCAAGCTCTTGTGTGGAGAAAGCGGTACCCACCTGAGTCGAAAAGTTCACCCCCTCATCCTCACCAGCGCTGCGGGTGATAATATTGATAACGCCTCCAGTTCCACCCACACCATAGATTGCACTAGCGCCGGTAACCACCTCAACACGCTCCACCATCAAGGGAGAAACCGAGTTTAAAAAACGAGACACGTTACGGTTATCGGATTGCGGGACACCATCAATCAGATACAGAGGCTTACGACCACGAATGGTCTGAGTGCCTCCCGTTGCAGTTTGGGTTTCTACGCCAAAATTAGGGATTAAACGACCTAATGCCGTAGATAAATTGTCACCCGATTGCAGTTGACGCATCAAATCATCGCGCTCGATCACCTGCATCTTACCGGCGATAGAGCCAATAGATTCTTCGCTCCGCGTCGCTGTTATCACCACCGTATCGAGCCGAGTTACCGAATTCTGATCAAGCTCCCCCGCAACAGCCAGCTGCCCCCCTAACGCCAGGGGAATCATACCCCCTACCCATATTTTACTGCGTTTCATCACTGTCTCTCTTGATTTAAATGTTGAATAAACATCAAGCTATTGCCCGCTTCTTCGAGCGGTTAAATGCTCCTGATCGAACGAAACTCTCATGCACATGCCATCAATACTGAGCTCTCGTCACATCAGCGACTGAACCGAGAAACAATTACAGAAAAAAGGAAAACAGCCATAGAATGCCTGCTTATCATCCCAAGTGGCTTTAGATGGGATTCAGGACACAATCGGCTGCCTGACGAACAGGCTACAGATTTGATTCAACATCATGTTGACATGAGCAAATTACGCTTTTGTTCCTGGTCTTCCTCTAAGGCAATCGCATAAATAACAAATTGGCATATCAATCAAATTTTGCTGAACTTTATGCGAATAGTTATCATTAATCAATAATAACAATAATTATTCTTATTATCGTTTGACCTGAAAGCCCTCCTCCATACGCAAGGGATTGAGATAGACAGGCGGAGAGCAGGCTGCGCCAGATGGGCACTGAAAACAGAGTATTTGTGAAATAGGCAAAGAGGGTTGAGGGGGGATGGTGCGCAGAGCAAGTACAGGACCTATTTGCGCATACCGAGGTGGGGATGACAGCCCATTACCTGAACGGTCATAAGGTTAGATGGAATGATGTGGAAGGCTCAACTTTCAGCCTCTCAGTACATCGAAATAGTAAATAATTTTCCGACTATTTTTCGAATGGAATACAGGCAAAAAAAACAGCACCCTAAGATGCTGTTTTTCTTAAATAATATGGTCGGAACGAGAGGATTCGAACCTCCGACCCCCACAACCCCATTGTGGTGCGCTACCAGGCTGCGCTACGTTCCGATTGCTTCGCAGAAAGCCTAGGCCGGACTGCAAGACGGAGCGAATCATACCGTAATCGAGGGTTTCAGCAAACTGTTTTTAAGACTTTTTAGCTTACTTCTTAAGGACTTCCAGCACTTCTTCAAGTTCGGCAACCATCTGCCTGACGATCTGACGGTACTGGGTGTTGTCATCTTTTACTTCATCCCCAGACAAGCGATTTCTGGCGCCGCCGATGGTGAACCCCTGATCGTAGAGCAGGCTACGAATCTGGCGAATCATCAATACATCCTGGCGCTGATAATAGCGACGATTGCCACGCCGCTTGACCGGCTTTAACTGAGCAAACTCCTGCTCCCAGTACCGAAGCACGTGGGGTTTTACCGCACAGAGATCACTAACCTCACCAATGGTGAAATAGCGCTTCCCCGGAATCGGGGGCAGTTCGTCGTTATTGCTTGGTTCCAGCATAGGCTTCCACTCTGGCTTTCAGCTTTTGTCCAGGCCTGAAGGTCACCACACGGCGTGCCGTAATGGGAATCTCCTCACCGGTCTTTGGGTTACGACCTGGGCGCTGACTCTTGTCCCTAAGGTCAAAGTTGCCAAAACCTGACAACTTCACCTGCTCATTGCTCTCGAGGGCATCTCTGATCTCCTCAAAGAACATCTCCACCATTTCCTTGGCTTCACGCTTATTCAGGCCAAGCTCTTCAAAAAGACGCTCGGCCATCTCGGCCTTTGTCAAAGCCCCCATATGCTACATCCTTAGAGTGGCGTTAAACCTCTCTTCCAGTGCACTTACCACCTTAGTGAAAATCTCATTCACCTCATCATCAGTAAGAGTGCGCGATGGATGCTGCAAGGTCAAGCCTAAAGCAAGACTTTTTCTATGTGGATCAATACCTTTGCCCTGATAAACGTCAAACAACCTGAGGTTTATCAACCAGTCACCGGCGGTTTCCCGAACCACGGATTTCAAGTCAGCGGCATTGACTTCCTGGTCAACAATCACGGCTAGATCGCGCCGCACCTCAGGGTACTTCGACAGCTCACTGAATTGTGCGACACGGCCTTCAGGCCTGCTCACCTCAAAAAGGTACACGGGGGATTCTATACCCAACGAGGCCTGAATTGAGGGATGCAGCGCACCTATTTGACCTATTTCTGTGCCCGATTTGAGGACCGCAGCACATTGGCCAGGGTGTAGGTAGGGAATACCCGAAACAGACTGGAAGCTGAAATCACTGGCATTACCGCCCAGATGCACAATAAATTCAAGGTCACCTTTCAGGTCAAAGAAGTCCACCGGGCTGCTATCTCCGGTCCATCCCTCTGGCTGGCGGCTACCATAAATCAGCCCTGCGAGCCTAAATTCCTGCACCATCTCGCCCTCAGCCTGAGGAACAAATGTGAGACCTGACTCGAACAATCGAACCCGGCTGCGCTGCCGATTCAAATTGTATTGCAGGGTTTTGACCAATCCTGGAATCAAACTGGTGCGCATAACCGACATCTCGGCAGAAATCGGATTCGCTAACTTGACCGGTTCCAGGTCCGGTTGAAACAGCGACTGCAATTTAGGATCAATAAAGCTGTAATTGATCGCCTCACGATACCCCTGGGCTACTAATGTGCGGCGGATGGTGGACAGAGCCACTTTCGATTCAGCCTGCGGCTTCATGGCCAGACTCATACGGGGCAACGAGGATGGCAGGCGATTATAGCCATAGGTTCGACCCAGCTCTTCGATAAGATCCACTTCAAGCTCAATATCAAAGCGATAGCTGGGCACCCTAACCTGCCAGACACCCGTTTCGGTTTCCTCCAACTTCAGACCCAGGCGCGTCAACAGCTCCTCGATCTCCGAATGGGGAATTTCAATACCCAGCAGATCGGTGACTTTCTTTGCCCGCAGAGTGATCACCGGTTCAACCGGTAGATGCGCTGCACTGGACGTCTCAACCACAGGTCCAGGCTCTCCACCACAGGTTTCGAGAATCAATGCCGTTGCACGCTCAATAGCCTTTACCTGAAGCTGATGATCGACGCCACGCTCAAAACGGTGGGAAGAATCGGTGTGCAAACCAAAACCACGAGCCTTACCGGCAATGGTAATCGGATTAAAAAATGCACTTTCCAGGAAGATATCGCAGGTTTGAGCGCTTACACCCGAGGCCTCCCCTCCCATAATTCCGGCCAATGCCAGAGGGCGCTGCTGATCGGCAATTAACAGCAAATCAGGAGTAAGAGTCACTTCCTGACCATCCAGCAAAGTGAGCTTCTCTCCCTGCTGAGCTCGACGCACACTGATGGAACCACTCAATTGTGCCAGATCGAACCCGTGCATGGGCTGACCCAATTCCAGCATCACGTAATTGGTCACATCGACAATCGGATCGATACTACGAACTCCACTGCGGCGCAGACGCTCGACCATCCACAGCGGCGAAGATGCGCCTACGTTAACATTACGAAGCACTCGCCCTACGTAACGCGGGCAATCTTCAGGGGCATCTAATGTGACTGGAAATTGATCATCGATCGTGGCCGGAACAGCGTTAACACTGACTTCATCGACCGACTCACGATAATTCACGCCAACTTCACGGGCAATACCGGCAATCGAAAGGCAATCCGCCCGGTTAGGCGTCAAGTCCACATCGATAATACGGTCATCAAGGCTGAGGAAGGTACGCAGGTCAACACCAACGTGCGCATCCAGCTGCAACTCCATCAAACCATCGTGATCGTCAGAAATACCCAGCTCATCTTCGGCACAGAGCATGCCAAAAGACTCAACACCGCGCAGCTTGGCTTTCTTGATCTTGAAATTACCCGGCAGCACCGCCCCGACTCGAGCAAAGGGTACCTTAATACCAGCACGCGCATTGGGCGCGCCACAAACCACCTGGAACTCCTCGCTTCCATCAGTGACCCGGCAGACGCGTAATTTATCGGCATCCGGATGCTGTTCCGCCGAAAGGATCTCACCTACGACAACACCACTGAATTCACTAGCCACCGGCTCTATGCCGTCTACCTCAAGGCCTGCCATGGTAATTTGCTGGGCTAACTCTTCGGTTGTGGCTTTTGGATCAACCCATTGACGCAGCCATTGTTCACTAAATTTCATTCGCTTTCCTGATTCGCTGACCGAGGGGCGAAACCCCTTGAATTCGATATATTGGTTCTAGCTGTAGTTTCTTCTGTGCTATGGACTCAGTGGAACTGTTCAAGGAAACGCAAGTCGTTCTCGAAGAACATCCGCAGGTCATTCACGCCATAACGCAGCATAGCAAGGCGCTCCACCCCCATACCAAAGGCATAGCCGGTGTATTGCTCAGGATCGATACCTGAGGCGGCGAACACTTTCGGATGCACCATGCCGCAGCCCATCACCTCCAGCCACTTGATATTGCCGTCGGCGTCACGCCCCCACTCAATATCCACTTCGGCAGAAGGTTCGGTGAATGGGAAATAGGAAGGACGGAAACGCACTTCCAGGTCGCGCTCAAAAAAGACCCGAAGAAATTCTTCGACGGTGCTCTTGAGATCAGCAAAACTGACTTTGCGATCCACCAACAAACCCTCGACCTGATGAAACATGGGGGTATGGGTGACATCGGAATCGCACCGATACACCTTCCCCGGGCATACGATACGAATAGGTGGCTGCTGCTGCTCCATGACGCGTACCTGAACCGGCGACGTGTGAGTACGCAATAAGGTATGGGCATCAAAATAAAAAGTATCGTGCATAGCACGCGCCGGGTGGTGTCCCGGAATATTCAGCGCTTCGAAGTTATGGTAATCGTCTTCTATTTCCGGCCCTTCCGCGACCTCAAAGCCTATATTGGCGAAGAAGGCTTCGATTCGCTCCATGGTACGAGTGACCGGATGCAACCCTCCCAACTCCTGCCCTCGACCTGGCAAAGTCACATCAATGGTCTCGGCAGCCAGACGTTGCTCCAGCTGTTCACGTTCCATACCATCCTTACGAGATGTAATGGCATCCTGAACTTGCTGTTTGGCTTCGTTGATCCGCGCCCCTGCGGCGGGACGTTCGTCGGCGGACAACTTGCCCAACCCTTTGAGCAACGAGGTCAATTCACCCTTTTTACCCAGATATTGCACTCGAACCTGATCCAGTGCTGCGGCATCGGCTGCGTCTTCCACGGCTTTCAAGCCTTCAGCAACCAACGATTCCAGTTTTTCCATTATTGAACTCCGAACGCCATGCGGGGCTATAGCCCCTGCAGAAAATAGCCCCGTATGTTAACGGTTAAGCGCCTAAAAAAACAGCGAGTTACGCAGCAAACCGCAGCACTCATCACTGTTTCGTCAAATTCTACTGACTTCAAATTCCAGGCAATAAAAAAGGAGGCCGGAGCCTCCTTTTTTATTGCCTGCTAACTAATCAGGCTAGCGCTTCTTTCGCTTTGTTCACGATAGCAGCAAAAGCTTCTTTCTCGTGGACAGCGATATCGGCCAGGACCTTGCGGTCGATCTCGATAGAGGCTTTCTTCAAACCAGCAATAAAGCGGCTATAAGACAGTCCGTTCAAACGGGAAGCCGCATTGATACGGGCAATCCACAAGGCACGGAACTGGCGCTTACGTTGACGACGGTCACGGTAAGCATACTGTCCAGCCTTGGTAACGGCCTGCTTGGCTACACGAAATACACGACTGCGGGCACCGTAGTAACCCTTAGCCTGCTTCAGAATTTTCTTGTGACGGCGACGAGCCACCACACCACGTTTTACGCGAGGCATAAGTTATCTCCTAATAAACCTTTATCTACCAATAAGAACCGAGTACGCCTAGCGCACACGCAACATACGATCAACGGAAGCAACGTCGGCAGGGGCCATGCCCTTGGTGCCGCGCAGCTGGCGCTTACGCTTGGTGGTCATTTTGGTAAGAATATGGCTTTTAAAAGCACACTTACGCTTGTAGCCGGTAGCAGTCTTCTTAAAGCGTTTGGCTGCTCCGCTTTTGGTTTTCATCTTTGGCATTCGAAAATACTCCGCATTCCTCGGCTTAACCTTTGTTAAAGCCGGTCAGTTAAAATGAAAGCAATCAAACAACACGCCCCGACTGAGCCCGAAGGCCCAATCGGGGCGTGTTACGGACGATCACTTATTCTTTTTCGGGCCCAATACCATGATCAGTTGACGGCCTTCCATTTTTGGACGCTGTTCAACGGTGCCGTACTCTTCCAGGTCTTTCTCAACCCGGTTAAGCAGCTCCATTCCCAGCTCCTGGTGAGCCATCTCCCGACCGCGGTAACGCAAGGAAACCTTGGCCTTGTTGCCCTCTTCAAGGAAACGTATCAGGTTGCGCAGTTTTACCCGATAATCCCCTTCTTCGGTCCCCGGGCGAAACTTGATCTCTTTCACCTGGGTTTGCTTCTGCTTTTTCTTAGCAGCCGCTTTCTGTTTCTTAAGCTCGAACAGATGCTTTCCGTAGTCCATCACTTTACAAACCGGAGGCTCCGAGTTTGCATTGATCTCTACCAGATCCAGTTCAGCTTCACGAGCAATGCCCAGGGCTTGCTGGGTAGGTACGACGCCGACTTGTTCACCATTTTGGTCGATAAGGCGAACTTCGCTGGCCTTGATATTTTCGTTTATCGGGGGCAGCTGGACGCGTCGATCCCTTCTATTATCTCGCTTAATTGTCACTTCTCCTGTTCGGATTGTCGTCAGGCATCCGCTTGGGTTCTACCCAGTTTAGCTACTTCTGTATTCAATAGCTTAACCAAATCGTCCAAAACCATGGTTCCCAGATCCTCACCAGAACGGGTTCGCACGGCTACGGTGCCGTTTTCCATCTCCTTATCACCCACAACAAGCTGATAAGGCACTTTCTGAATTGTGTGCTCGCGGATTTTAAAGCCGATCTTCTCGTTTCTCAAGTCCGCATCGGCCCTGAAACCTGCTTCTTTCAAGGTTTTTGCAACATTTTGGGCGTATTCAGCCTGATTATCCGTAATATTGAGAATTACAGCCTGAGTTGGCGCCAACCAAACGGGCATTGCCCCGGCGTAGTTTTCCACCAAAATACCGATAAAACGCTCAAAAGATCCCAAAATAGCCCGGTGCAACATTACCGGGGTTTGGCGAGACCCGTCCTCGGCCACAAACTGGGCATCCAGGCGACCCGGCATGGAGAAGTCGACCTGAATGGTGCCGCACTGCCATACACGGCCAATACAATCTTTGAGCGAGAACTCAATCTTGGGGCCGTAGAAAGCACCCTCTCCGGGCAGCAGATCCCACTCCAGTCCAGTCGCATTCAGCGCAGCCTCCAGAGCCGCCTCAGATTGATCCCAGACCTCATCAGAGCCCACTCGCTGCTCAGGACGCGTGGAAAGCTTAAGGATAATATCGTCGAAGCCAAAGTCTTTATACACCTCATAAAGCAACTCGATAAAGGTCGCCACCTCTTCCTGTATGGCTTCTTCGCTGCAGAAGATATGAGCATCATCCTGAGTGAAATTGCGCACCCGCATCAAGCCATGCAAAGTCCCTGAAGGCTCATTTCGATGACAGGAGCCAAATTCCGCCAGACGCAACGGCAGATCACGATAGCTGCGCAAACCCTGATTAAACACCTGAATATGGCAGGGACAGTTCATGGGCTTTACCGCATAATCGCGATTTTCAGAATTCGTGGTAAACATCATCTCCTGAAACTTATCCCAGTGACCTGAGCGCTCCCACAGGGTGCGATCGACCACCTGCGGAGTCTTGATCTCCTGGTAGCCATTTTCAACCTGCACTTTTCGCATATATTGCTCGACCACCTGATAGATAGTCCAACCATTGGGGTGCCAAAAAACCATACCCGGCGCTTCTTCCTGGGTATGAAACAGATCGAGCCGCTTGCCGAGCTTACGGTGATCTCGCTTCTCAGCCTCTTCAATCCGTTGCAAATAAGCATTCAGAGCTTTTTTATCACCCCAGGCGGTGCCATAAACTCGCTGCAACATTTTGTTTTTGGAGTCACCACGCCAATAAGCTCCGGCCAGCTTGGTCAACTTTAGTGCTTTCAAAAAGCGAGTATTGGGCACATGAGGACCACGACACATATCGACATATTCTTCATGATAGTAGAGCCCGACCTGCTCGACCTCTTCACCCAAGCCATCGATGATCTCAACCTTGTAGAGCTCACCGCGCTCTTCAAAGATTCGGCGCGCTTCGGCAACCGGAGTCCATTTCTTGATGACGTCGTAACCCTTGGCGATCAGGTCTTTCATGCGCTTTTCCAGCGCAGCCAGGTCTTCTAGAGTTAGCGCTTCCGGTGTATCGATATCGTAATAAAATCCCTCTTCGATCACCGGACCGATGGCCATTTTGGCCTCTGGCTGCAGCTGCTTGATAGCATGGCCAATCAGGTGCGCGCAGGAATGACGGATAATCTCCAGTCCCTCTTCGTCTTTTGCCGTTATTATCTGCAGCTGAGCATCATTGCTGATCAATTCGCAAGCGTCTTGCAACTCACCATCGACGCGCCCGGCAATTGTCGCCTTGGCGAGGCCAGGGCCGATATCTTCGGCCACTTGCAGGATAGTAACGGGGTTATCGAACTGACGAACACTGCCATCGGGAAGAGTAATTGAAGGCATGGTATAGATCCTTAGGGTTCAGTGGTGACCCCTACGAAAGGCCACATGTTATAAACGACGAAAAAAAGCCGGCTAATAGCCGGCTTGTTAAATTTGGTAGGCGCGATTGGAGTCGAACCAACGACCTCCACCATGTCAAGGTGGCGCTCTAACCAACTGAGCTACGCGCCTATAGGCCCAAAGCATTCTACTGTCTTTCTCTCGACTGTCAATGCCCTGCCTGGATGCAATTTTGCCACATCAGTTTTTTAAACGGTTCTCATTGCTACGATTCACAACCCCTCGTTCACATTTCATTCACAAAACGTAGCATTCGGCGTAAATAGGCCGTGCTAGTATGGCGACCTCTGAAGAATCCCAACAAAAGCCATCATGCTTACAATGGACGCCATGCTAAACCAGTTTCTCAACAGGCCTGACAACAAGCTCTGCTTCACACGTCAACAATCAAGTGATTTCGCCAAACATATCGCCAATGACTTTAATGTCCTGCACGACGTTGATGCCAAGCGATTTTGCGTTCCCGGCGACCTGCTATTTGCCATGGTTCTCAACAAGAAAGGACTGAGCAAAAAAATGCAGTTTACCTTTTCAGGGATGGTTAACGATGGTGTTGTCCTAGAGATCCGCGAGCTTGATAATGGCCATCTCAGCATCTGCGATGAAAACCTTAAAGAGTATCTGGATGTCGAGCGGAGCGGCGATGTCAGCCGGGATGATGACATGATCGAACACCTGGTTCGCAGCTATGTTTCGTTCTCAGGCATGAATTTTCCCCACCTGTTAGTACCCCTTATGGCCGAGAAAGGCGTTATGTTTAATCCGGCGCGCCCACTGGTTATTTACGAGAGTATGGCGCTCGAACTTGGCACTCTCGACTTGTCATCGCCCAAGGTAGAGTTCACCGGCGCCAACCTGGAAGTTTCAGGCAAGCGGGGAAATGTCACTATGAACTTTAGTTTTAGTGAAGATGGTCAAACGGTAGGCCTAGGTGAAAAGCGTATGATTTTGAGCAACCTGAGAGACTACGAACAACCGGTGATGGATGAGATGATCAATGAGTATAACCATCGGAAAGAACGCTTCGCCGCCTGATCCGTATATCTGATACCACAATCCGCACAAACAAAAAGCGCCCGGATCAATCTGGGCGCTTTCCCTTGACATTGGTTCGTTAGAACATCCCAGTTAAACCGAGTAAAAACCCCGATACCAATACACAAACCGTTCTATACCCTCCTCAACCGTCGTATTCGGCCGATAATGAACTGCCGCTTCTAGCGCCTCTACGTCCGCCGCTGTTTCCGGTACATCGCCAGGCTGCATTGGCTTCAGATTAATCCGAGCCTTACGACCGACAACCTTCTCAATGGTATGGATATAGGTCATTAACTCCACTGGCTTACCATTACCGATGTTAAACACCCGCCAGGGTGCAAAAGAGCTGGCAGGGTCGGGATTCACCCCTCGCCAATTCGGATCACAGTCAGCAACGTTATCGAGCGCCCTGACAACCCCTTCGACGATATCATCGATATAGGTAAAATCACGACGGTGATGACCATGATTAAACACATCAATCGGCTCACCCGCGAGGATGTTGCGGGTAAACAAAAATAAAGCCATATCCGGACGCCCCCAGGGGCCGTACACCGTAAAAAAACGCAGCCCGGTTGTTGGTAGCTGATATAGGGACGAATAGGTATGCGCCATCAGTTCATTGGATTTTTTGGTCGCCGCGTACAGAGACAAAGGGTGGTCGACATTATCATGCTCACTGAACGGCAAGGTTTCATTGGCGCCATAAACGGAACTCGAGGAGGCGTAGACCAGATGCTCAATATTATGGTGTCGGCAACCTTCAAGAAGATTCATAAAACCAACGATATTCGAACTGATATAAGCATCCGGATTTTCAATCGAATAGCGAACCCCGGCCTGAGCAGCGAGATTAACCACTCGCTCAAAGGCACCTTCGCTAAAGAGTGTCTCTACGGCCGATTTATCAGCAATATCAAGTTTCAAAAAGCGAAAGCGATCACTGCTGGCTCCCTGCTCAAGTTCTCGTAGGCGAGCCTGCTTCAGGTTCACATCATAATAATCATTGAGATTATCAACACCGATCACTCGGTCTCCCCGGGCCAGAAGGTATTTACAGAGATGAAAACCTATAAATCCTGCAGCGCCGGTTACCAAGACATTCATGAGTTCACCTCTGTCGATACCGGCCAGTTTGCTTGCCCTATCCCTATGTAATCCAGACCGTACTCACGCAAGGTGGCCGGGTCATAGAGATTACGGCCATCAAAGATGGCAGGAATCGACAAAGTCTCTCGAATCAGATCAAAATCTGGCGCCCTGAATTCGCTCCACTCGGTACAAATGGCCAACACATCGGCTCCTCGCAGGGCTTCCTCAGCGCTGTTACACAACGTTAACTGTTCAGAATCCCCATAGATGCGACGCGCTTCTTCCATGGCTTGCGGATCATAAGCTTTAACCTGCGCACCAACAGCCCACAGCGCCTCCATCAGTGTACGACTAGGTGCCTCGCGCATATCATCGGTTTTCGGTTTGAACGCCAATCCCCAGAGCGCAATCGTTTTGTCGTGCAAGGCACCAGAGAAGTATTGCTCCAGACGCTGGTAGAGCCTGTGCTTTTGCCGCTGATTGATCCCTTCAACGGCTGACAACAATTCGGCTTCATACCCAACCTCTCGTGCCGTACGCTCCAGAGCTTGTACGTCCTTTGGAAAACAGGAGCCGCCATAACCACAACCGGGATAAATAAAGTGGTAACCAATACGAGGGTCAGAACCAATACCTCGCCGCACCTGCTCAATATCTGCCCCCAGGCGCTCCGCCAGATTAGCCATCTCGTTCATAAAACTGATTTTCGTCGCCAGCATCGCATTGGCAGCGTATTTGGTCAGCTCAGCGGACCGAAGATCCATAAAAACCATTCGGTCGCTACTACGGTTAAAGGGAGCATAGAGCTCCCGCATCAAGGCCCGGCTACGATCATTGTCGCTACCAACGACAATGCGATCAGGTTTCATAAAATCTTCGATGGCAGCCCCCTCTTTCAGAAACTCGGGGTTGGATACCACATCGAAAGACAGCTCAAGGGATCGTTCAGCCAGTTGATCCTGCACCGTTGCCCTGACTTTGTCAGCGGTACCGACAGGCACTGTAGATTTGTCGATGATCAGACGAGGCTCGGACATATAGCGACCAATATTCCTCGCGACGGCTAACAGATATTGCAGATCCGCTGAACCGTCCTCATCCGGGGGCGTACCCACCGCAATAAACTGTATTTCAGCGTACTCGACACCCTTGCGGACATCGGTCGTAAACTGCAATCGCCCCAGATCAAAGTTTCGCTGCACCAGGGCTTCGAGACCCGGCTCGAAGATAGGGATCTCACCTCGTAGCAGGCAGTTGATTTTCTCTTCATCAACATCCACACAGAGTACATGGTGACCAACCTCGGCCAAACAGGCCCCCGTTACCAAACCTACATATCCAGTTCCAAATATTGTCAGCTGCATTGTTTCTTCTATTCCCTGGCTAGCAATTGTTCAATTACAACCCACGTACTACAAGCGCAGATCGGCCCATCCTTTTGGCAATACCGACTTCACATCGAACAATACCGATACATCATTACGCAGCTCACCCAATTGCTGCCGGGTCATGCGCACAAACTGATCATGCCCGACAGCGAGAACGATGCCATCGTAGCGCTGCTCTGGACAATCGGCCATTACATCAACGCCGTATTCACGCTGCGCTTCGTCACAATCGATCCAGGGGTCATGTATATCAACGGTAATGCCCCAACCCTGAAGTTCCTCGACAATGTCGATGACACGGGTGTTACGAAGGTCGGGGCAGTTTTCCTTGAAGGTTAACCCCAGCACCAGAACCCGGCTTTGTGCGACATCGATTTTTTGAGCAATCATCGCTTTTATCAGATTTTCGGCGACATAGGGGCCCATACCATCATTGATTCGTCGCCCCGCCATAATCACCTCCGGACGATAGCCAATTTCCTGCGCTTTGTAGGTCAAGTAATAGGGGTCTACGCCAATACAGTGCCCCCCAACCAGACCCGGGCGAAACGGCAGGAAGTTCCATTTGGTACCGGCGGCCTCCAGAACCTCCAGGGTATCGATCCCCAGTTTCTCGAAAATTAATGACAGTTCGTTGACCAGCGCAATATTCAGGTCCCGCTGAGTGTTTTCGATCACCTTGGCAGCCTCGGCCACACGCAGACTACTGGCCTTATGGGTTCCGGCAACAATAATGCTGGCGTAAAGAGCATCGACAAAATCCGCCACTTCCGCAGTAGAGCCCGAAGTAACCTTGAGAATATTAACCAGCCGATGTTCCTTGTCGCCGGGGTTGATTCTTTCCGGACTGTAACCGGCAAAAAAATCGCGGTTATAAACCAGATCAGAGCCTTGCTCGATAATGGGTATGCAATGCTCTTCGGTGGCTCCCGGGTAAACGGTTGATTCGTAGATCACCACATCCCCCCTGGAGACCACTTGGGCAAGACTTTCGCTTGCCTTGGTCAGGGGGGTGAGGTCTGGATTATGAAATCGGTCTATGGGGGTGGGGACAGTGACGATATAAACATTACACTCACGTAACGCAGCAAGCTCACAGCTGTAGGTCAGCTGCCTGGCCTGAGCCAGTTCGTCAGCATCAACTTCAAGTGTGCGGTCGGTACCCGAGCAAAGCTCATCCACTCTACCCCGATCTATATCAAAACCAACCGTTGGATAATGCTTACCAAATTCCGCCGCCAGGGGTAGACCCACATAACCCAGACCCAAAACCCCTATACGTACCTCTTCAAGTTCCCTGAACACCGCTTTCTCCTGTTTAGCCATCCATAGATTAAGCCATATACCCCGCACCAAGTTGCCAAAAAATTGGCGAGCATTCCCTGACAGCTTCCAAACGTGGATGATTCAGGAACAGCCTCGCTCAGTTACCGCTCAAGCAGCTGGACCCTTAATCGACCGATACCATCACGAACCGAGGCCGCCTCTTCGAACTCGAGATTCTTGGCATGCTGATACATTTTCTCTTCGAGTTCCGCAATTTTAGTGGTCAACTCGGCAACTGTCATGGCAGAGCTTTCATATTCCGCATTTTTTTCTGCAACTTTGCGTTTGGACCGACCTTTACTGCCGGGGGCGACTGCGCCCTCAAGAATATCAGCGATGTCTTTGTGCACCCCTTTAGGGACAATACCATTTAGATGATTAAACTCGAGTTGCTTACTACGGCGCCGCTCGGTTTCCGCCATAGCTCGCTCCATGGAACCCGTAATGCGATCCGCATAGAGTATAGCCTTACCATTTAAATTACGGGCGGCACGACCAATGGTCTGAATCAATGAACGCTCGGAACGAAGGAAACCTTCCTTATCCGCATCCAATATAGCAACCAGAGACACCTCAGGCATATCGAGACCTTCTCGCAACAGGTTGATCCCTACCAATACATCAAAGGCCCCGAGCCTGAGATCACGAATGATCTCAACCCGTTCAACCGTATCAATATCGGAGTGCAAATAACGTACACGCACATCATGATCCGACAGGTAATCAGTCAGGTCTTCCGCCATGCGTTTGGTCAGTACCGTCACCAATACCCGTTCACCCTTCGCAACTCGCTGGTTGATCTGAGACATCAGATCATCAACCTGTGTAGAGGCCGGGCGCACCTCAAGTTCGGGATCGACCAACCCGGTCGGTCGAACCACCTGCTCGACGACACGCCCCTGATGTTCTTCTTCGTAATTGCCAGGCGTAGCAGAGACGAAAATGGTCTGGGGCTTCTTCTGCTCCCACTCTTCAAATCGCATTGGACGATTATCCAGTGCCGAGGGCAAACGAAAGCCAAACTCAACCAGAGTTTCCTTGCGTGATCGATCCCCTTTATACATGGCGCCGATTTGCGACACCGTAACATGGGATTCATCAATCACTAACAGGGCATTATCGGGAATATAGTCAAACAGGGTTGGTGGTGCCTGACCCGCCCCGCGCCCAGAAAGGTACCGAGAGTAGTTTTCAATACCCGAGCAGTATCCCAGCTCCATAATCATCTCAAGATCGAACCTTGTGCGTTGCTCCAGTCGTTGCAACTCCACCAGTTTGTTATTGTCCCGCAGCTGTTGCAGCCGCTCATCCAGCTCTACCTTAATGTGTTCCACCGCATCGAGCAGGGTTTCTCGAGGCGTCACATAGTGCGACTTGGGATACACCGTCACTCGGGGAACACGGCGCAACACCTCCCCGGTCAGGGGGTCAAAGTAACTGAGGTTCTCCACCTCCTCATCGAACAGTTCGATGCGTACGGCTTCCATATCCGATTCGGCCGGAAACACGTCAATCACATCACCCCGAACCCGGTAGGTACCACGATGCAACTCTACGTCGTTACGTGTGTATTGCAGCTCGGCCAATCGTCGCAGAATGGCTCGCTGATCGATGCGCTCACCCCGGTCCAGATGCATCATCATTTTCAAATAGGATTCAGGATCACCCAAACCATAGATTGCCGAGACCGACGCCACAATGATGGCATCCGGCCGCTCCATCAATGCCTTGGTTGCAGACAATCGCATCTGCTCGATGTGATCGTTTACCGATGCATCTTTCTCAATGTAAGTATCGGAGGTCGGCACATAGGCTTCTGGCTGGTAATAGTCGTAGTAGGAGACAAAGTATTCCACCGCGTTATTGGGGAAAAACTCCTTGAACTCGCCGTACAGCTGAGCAGCCAGGGTTTTGTTCGGCGCCATAACCACGGTGGGTCGCTGTACGTTGGCTATCACATTAGCAATGGTAAAGGTCTTGCCCGAGCCGGTAACACCTAGCAGCGTTTGGCAGGCCAATCCGGCGTCTATACCTTCCACCAGCTCTTTGATGGCTGTTGGCTGGTCACCTGCGGGTTCAAAACGGGATGTGACCTTAAATTCTCGGTCCATTCGATTTCCTGCGCTAAAAGGCTATATAGTAGAGTAAGCAACCGGTACAGCACCGATTATTTGCGCTGTTACCAGGTGGTACGGCCAACCCGGTATGCTAACCCAGCCAATCCTGTTATCAAAGAGGAAACCCTCGTGGACCCGCTCCAATCCCAACGTGTTCTAGCCATCAAACCGTCCCCTACCCTTGCTGTCACCAGCCGGGCTGCCGAACTGAAGGCCCAGGGTAAACAGATCATAGGATTAGGCGCAGGCGAACCAGACTTTGATACCCCGGACCACATCAAGCAAGCCGCCATTCAAGCCATTCACGACGGCAAGACCAAATATACGGCCGTCGACGGCACAGCCGAATTGAAACAGGCGGTCATCGACAAATTCAGCAGAGATAACCAGCTTGGCTATCTGGCATCACAGATTCTGATCTCCAGCGGCGGCAAACAAAGCTTCTTCAACCTGTCACTCGCTCTTCTTAATACGGGTGATGAAGTCATTATTCCCGCACCCTATTGGGTCTCCTATCCGGACATGGTGCGTATCGCCGACGCCACTCCGGTAATCATCAGTGCTAATCAGCAACAGGGATTCAAAATAACCGCTGAGCAACTGGCCGAAGCGATTACCCCCCGAACCCGCCTGTTTGTACTCAACAGCCCGTCTAACCCTACCGGGGCTGCCTACACCCGACAGGAACTGAGCGAACTCGCCGAAGTGCTGATCAAACACCCGCGTATTGTGATTGCCAGCGATGATATGTATGAACACATACTCTGGGGACGGGAACCTTTTTGTAACCTTCTCAATGTTTGCCCGGCCCTCTATGACCGCACCATCGTGCTCAATGGCGTTTCCAAGGCCTATTCCATGACCGGTTGGCGCATCGGCTATGCGGCGGGTCCGGAAAGATTGATCAAAGGGATGAAGAAGGTGCAGTCGCAGAGCACCTCCAATCCCTGCTCTATTGCCCAGGCTGCCGCCACTGAAGCGCTGAACGGCCCGCAAGACTGCGTGCAAGAAATGCTAAAGGCCTTTAAAAGCCGCCATGACTTTGTGCTATCAAGGCTCAATCTTATAGAAGGGGTATATAGCGTTCCAAGTTCCGGCACCTTTTATAGCTTTCCCAGTTTTCATGAGGTCCTCAAGGTGCGAGGCGGTAATGATGTGGAATTAGCAGAATATCTACTCAACACTGCCGGTGTGGCGCTAGTGCCAGGCTCTGCATTTGGTTCCGAAGGCTATATGCGGCTCTCTTTTGCGACCAGTCGAGAGTCGCTTGCTGAAGCCCTCGATCGTATCGAAAAAGCTCTGAGCTAAGCAGGGGTAAAAGTCAGTGGCATTGAAAGACTCTGCTATCTGCTGAGCAGTTTTGGCGACAGGGAGTTGACGGCAACGACCAAAGTTTGAGGATAGACAGTTGCGCCTTGCGGTCGAATGTGGTGTTATGTTGATTCGTCAATCGGCAAAACTAATAAAGAATCTATTCGCAATGTTGTTAACCAGCCAAAGCAAAAAAACCCTAAACAAACTCGTGGTCATTATTATGTGCCAGCGAGAGGGTTTGCGCGTCAGCTAGAAAAGACAACTGCACACAAAGCCCTCGCATCGAAAGATCCGGGGGCTTTTTTGTACCTCAACACAAAGGTAATCCTATGAAGGGAGCTGAATACTTAATTAATGCACTTCAGGAAGCGGGTACTGATACCATTTTTGGTTACCCCGGCGGCGCCATCATGCCAGTCTACGATGCGATCTATGACAGCTCGATTCGCCACATCCTGTGTCGGCACGAACAGGGGGCTGCATTGGCTGCGGATGGCTTTGCTCGCTCCAGTGGCAGACTTGGAGTGTGCCTGGGCACATCCGGCCCTGGCGCCACCAATTTGTTAACCGGTATCGCCAATGCTTATCTGGATTCTGTGCCTTTACTCGCGATCACAGGGCAAGTCGCCTCTCCGGTGATGGGCACCGATGCATTCCAGGAGGTCGATATCCTGGGCATGTCATTACCTGTGGTTAAGCACAGCTTCCTGGTTCAATCGGTAGACGATCTTCCACGCATCTTGCAACAGGCGATCGACATTGCCACCTCTGGACGACCTGGCCCAGTGCTGATTGATATCCCTAAAGATATCCAGCTCGCCGAATTTGATCCAACGCCTTATAACGGGCCCGATACTGAGTTACTCCGCGCCAGCGACGATGACTTGCAGCAGGCACGAGAGATGATAATGAGCAGCCAGCAACCCGTGCTTTACAGTGGCGGCGGCGTCGTGCTCGCCGGTGCCGTTGAAGCCCTGAGAAACTTTGCCAAGAGCAGCCAAATCCCCAGTGTAACCACTCTAAAAGGCATCGGTAATCAGCTGAATGATGAGCCTTACCATCTTGGCATGCTGGGGATGCATGGTACGCGTGCGGCCAATCTAGCCGTTCATGAATGCGATTTGCTGATCGCTGTCGGCGCCCGCTTTGATGACCGGGTAACCGGCAAGCTCGACGAATTTGCGCCTAACGCAAAAGTTATTCACCTGGACATTGATGCCGCCGAAATGGGTAAGTTACGCCGACCCGACCTGCCCCTTCAAGGCGAACTGAAGTACTCGCTGCAACAGCTCGAATGCTTTCCTGGGATTGATCCCTGGCGCGAACAATGCGCCGAGCTCAAACAAAAACATCGCTGGCGATACGACCACCCTGGCCCGGGAATCTGGGCGCCGAAACTGATTAAAGAATTAGCCGAGCTCAGCAGCCAAGAGCAGATTATCAGTTGCGATGTTGGACAACACCAAATGTGGATAGCCCAACACTACCCCGCCAGCCACCCCAGTCGCCACCTGAGCAGCAGTGGTCTGGGGACAATGGGGTATGGATTACCGGCCGCCATAGGCGCTCAATTCGCCAACCCCGACTGCAGCGTTATCAATGTCTGCGGTGACGGCTCTTTTATGATGAATATTCAGGAACTGGCTACCCTGAAACGGTATAACCTACCGGTAAAAATTCTCTTACTGGATAACCAGAGACTGGGCATGGTAAGGCAGTGGCAAGAACTCTTTTTTACCGAACGCTACAGCGAAACCGATCTTAGTGATAATCCGGACTTTGTCGCCGTAGCCAGAGCCTTTGGTATTGAGTCGCGACACATAGATCGTGCTGACCAAGTCAGTACAGCGCTCGATGAAATGCTACAAAGCGATAGCAGCTTTCTGCTGCATGTCAGTATCAACCCGCAAGAAAATGTATGGCCCCTGGTTCCTCCCGGGGTATCGAACACTCAGATGATGGAGCAAAATTATGAATCGTTTTAACCTTCGACTGGTTGCCCGTAACACTCCGGGCAGCCTAGAACGCATCTTGAATACCAGCCGAGTCCGTGGTTTCGCTATCAATCACTTCGAAGCCGAGCTCGATAGCGAACAGCACTATGCTATCGAAATGGCCGTTTCCAGCGAGCGAAATATTGAACAACTGGTTTTACAGCTGACCAAACAATTTGATATCCGCGAGCTGGAGCAACGACGCTGTCGTGATGCAGTATAGGAATTGGCTGTTTATTGCTCCCAATCGTCGAGCCCGTAGCGCGCGAGTATCTGTTGTAAACGACCGCTCGCGCGCATACGTTGAACACCTTTGCTGAGCAGTTGCACAAAATAACCAGCGGACGAGCTTTGCGGGGAACAGGCAATATAGAGCTCTCTCGGGTTATTCATTCGCCCAACTTCCACCAGGTTTCCTGCGAGCCCCATTTTATCCAGCGTGGCATTAAGCACATTGGGGGATTCAATCAGCAGTTCCACCCGATGAGCCAGCAGCAACTTAATATTACGCTCCAAAGGATCGTTGCCCGTCGTCACCTGCAAATAAGGCGAGTGACGATTACGCCTAATATAGCCATCGAGCTGCTCCCCATAACTGTAACCGCTGATAACAGCCACCCGAATTTCAGCAAGGCTCGCTTCAGAGGTAAAGCGCCATTGGCGATTCTCCTCCATAACAAAAAACCCAACATCATCCCTACCCATGCTGACTTCCGGGTAAAGAAAATCCGGAGCATCATCCCGGAAAGCCCCCGCTATACAATCTATGCTGCCTTTTCTTGCCTGAACGAGACTGCGCGACCAGGGCATCAATTGATAATCCAGCTGGTGCCCTGCCTTATTTAAAATTTCATCGGCCAACTCAATCATATAACCGGGATAATCACTATCCGGATTACCATTATACGGATACCAGGCATCTGCTCTCAGGCGCAAGGTATCGGCATTCACCGTCAACACTGTGAACGAAAGCAATAAGGTGACAAGCAATCGTAGAAAACAGAAATGGAAAAAAACTGCTTGCGAAGTAACTCTTATAAAGAGGGGCATCAACAGGCCTTCATCGAAATTTCAAGCATCATAACAAGGCTTTAGAGATACTTGCCACCTATAGTGACGGCTGTTACTGTGCGTTGCTTCACCCAATATACGAACCAGCATGCAGTCTACTCGAACCGGCCTTATCGCACTCCATAGCGGTTGTTTGTTATTGGGGGGAACAGCCCTCTTTTCCAAACTGCTTGAACTACCAGCGCTGGATATCACCCTGTGGCGCAGTTTGATTGCCGCCGTCGGCTTGGGATTGTTCATCGTTATTAGAGGATCTTCCCTGCGTCTGGCCAGCTCTCTGGACTATGTCATCATTTGCGCGCTCGGGGTAATTCTCGCGTTGCATTGGGTCACCTACTTTCATGCCATGCAGGTATCAACCATTGCCATTGGTATCATCGCATTCTTTTCTCACCCGGTGATCAGCGTACTACTGGAGTCGGTATTCGCCCAACGAAAGCCTCGGTTTTCTGACTTGTTGTGTGGACTTTGGGTGATCGCAGGCATCGCCGTGATGCTGCCCAATTTATCGGGAGGTAGTGCTGCTTCCGGTATCGGCTGGGGACTTTTCTCGGCATTGCTTTTCAGCTTGCGCAACATCCTTTACAAACGCTATTGCAGCCACTACGACAGTTCTCTGGCTATGATGTACCAATGCCTGATTGTGGCCATCGTGTTGTTACCTTTTGGAAACAGCCTCCTTTCGAACCTATCAATCAACGGCTGGTTGTTACTGCTATTACTCGGCACCCTGTTTACCGCGACGCCTCATACCCTGTTTTCACTCAGTTTACGTTTGTTGCCCGTCAGTACTGCCAGCCTGATCATGTGTACGGTGCCACTGTATGCCGTGTTACTGGCAGCCGTGCTATTAGGAGAAATCCCCGAGATGCGGACGATACTGGGTGGCGCTATGGTAATAGGGGCAGCACTCTATGAGTCACTCAGGATCAGCCACATCTCAGCAGTAACTGAAAACAACCGTTGATACGATCTCCTGACATCAACCAACCCGTTTCAGGAAACAATGATATCCGCGCTACGCTCGTACCGCTCTCCCTGTTCACCCGACCAGACAAAACGAAATTGCCCGCTACTTTCAACCCTGACAAAAAACGCCAGATAGGGATTGTCAGCCATACCGGCATCCAGCTCGGCCCGAAACACCTCAACCTCATCCAAAAAACAGACAAACTGTCCAATCAAATGCTTGGGTGCTTTACCGCCGGCTTGCAGGTTACGCCAACCGGATTCCATGAGATGATCCAGCTTGGTTTTTAGCTGCACTACCTGCCCTTTTTTCGCCGTGGAAGGTACTTTAATGTGTAAACGATTATCCATTATCCACAACCTCCCGCACCGCCGGTTATCTTGCTACGGCCTTTAGCCAAATAGGTACTGCCATCGTTCATTTCTGCCGCTACCAGCACCACCTGGGTTTTAAGTAAACGTATGCGTGTCGAGATTTCAGCCCGACCATTCGCAGGGCTCAAATAGAAACTTGCCACCTCCGGAGAAGGGTTGCGTTCAGCAATAATATGTATCGCTTTTACGTAATCCTCATCGCTCATAGGGCTATCAACTGAAACTTTAATGGGTACGAATCGACCCTGATCTGTCACCGCCGGCAATTCGATTTTGATTCTGCCTTTTGCCGGCTTTTTTTCACCGATTAGCAATTTAAGTCGCTGCTTCGCATCCCTGGGAGCCCCATTGGCCACCGGAGAAAAAACCAATAGAGACAATACTGGAAAAGCCGCCAGCCACAACATAAGTTCACGACGTTCTATCATAATATCCTCCTGTCGCCCTTGGGCACCTCTGATTAATTCAGATAGAGCTATGCGATCCTAAAAATGGCTTTGATCAAGGCGAAGCCTGCTGTTCATGTCGGGACCTGGACAAGGGCTTCAACACCGAAAAAAGCCATTTTTAGGCCCGCCCTACGGGGCTTTCAGGCAAACCCAGACTCGTTGTTACGCCTTTTTGAAAGGTCTCGACCTTACTGCAAAGGCG